>CAMWTX010000068.1 GCA_947177315.1 uncultured Bacteroidales bacterium
ATATGAATTTAAATTTATTACAAAGGTTTCATCCTACTTTTTGTCTACTAGGCCTTGCTTATTAAAAGTATCTCAAAAAACAAAAAGGGCCGAAAGAAAATCTTTCAGCCCTTTTTTCTTGTACCTGAGATCGGAATCGAACCGATACGAGTTTTACCTCATTGGTGTTTGAGACCAACGCGTCTACCTATTCCGCCACTCAGGCTGGAGTGCCCTCGCGGAGACTCGAACTCCGGGCCCAATGATTAAGAGTCATTTGCTCTACCAACTGAGCTACGAGGGCGTATCCCTTGAAAAGGGACTGCAAAGGTAGTATTTTTGTTTGAAATTCCAAAACCCGCGAAAAATTCATATCTTCGCAATCCTTTTAAACGCATAATACAATACGCGATATGAATATCACAAGAGAAAACAAAGACGCCCTGAGCGCCTACCTCAAACTGGAACTGTTGCCTGCCGATTACGAAAGCAAAGTGGCGGGCGAACTGAAAAGCTACCGTCAGAAAGTGCAGATGAAGGGATTCCGTCAAGGCCAGGTTCCCCCTGCCCTCATCAAGAAGATGTACGGCAAAGCCATTCTGATGGAACAGATCAACGCCCTGATGGCCGAAAGCGTGGATAACTACATCAAAGAAAACAAACTGAATATCCTGGGCAACGCCCTTTTGGTTCCGCAGGAAGAAAAAGAAAGTGTGATGGATTTCGACAACCCCGGCACGTTTACCGTGTGGTTCGAAATCGGCATCGCGCCCGAATTCGACATCGACCTGGAAAAAATCAGCGTGGACGGCTATCAGATTGCCGTTTCCGATGAAATGCTGGACAAGCATCAGGAATCGCTCCTGCGCCGCTACGGCACGGTAACGAGCCCCGAAAAAGCCGATGCCGCCGACACCTTGGGCGGAGAACTGATGGAACTCGATGAAAACGGCGAGATCAAAGAAGGCGGCATCAACGTGAGCACCTCCATCGCCATTGATTTGATTGCGCTCAAGACGATTCAGAAACAGTTTATCGGCAAGGCCGTGGGCGCCACCGTTGATTTCGAGATACAGAAAGCGTTCAAGAACAAAACCGACCTGGCCTCGATGCTGCGCATCAAGGAAGACGAGCTGGCCAATATCGCGCCCAAGTTCCGTTTCCGCATCAACAGCATTACCCATGTGGAACCCGCCGTACTGGGCGAAGACCTCTACAAGAAAGCCTTTCCGCAGGAAGAAATCAAGGACGAAGCCGGTTTCCGCCAGGCCATGCGCAACGATATAAGCCGTTACTACGTGCAGAACACGAACCAGAAACTGTTTGTGGATACCGTTGACAAAATCATCGACACCACCAAGTTCGACATGCCCACCGAGTTCCTCAAACGCTGGATTCTCTCGGAAAGCAACCGCCGCGCGGAAGAAGAAAAGAAAGAAGCCGTAACCGAAATTCCCGACGAAGAAATGAAGCAGATTGAACGCTCCTTGCGCTGGGAACTGATTCAGAACAAGATTACGGAAAAATATCAGGTAAAGATTGAAGTGGAAGACCTGCGCGCCTTCTACAAGGAAAGGGTTCTTTCGCAGTACTTCCCCACCAACTCCGCCGACGAAGAAATGAACAAACGCATCGAAATGTTCGTGGATTCGATGATGAAGAACCAGGAAGAAGTGAAACGTGTCTATGATATGGTCTTTGAAGAAAAGCTGACCGCCCTGTTCCGCGAAAAAGCCAAGGTAAAGACCAAGGAAGTGAGCATGGACCAATTCGTGGAAGTGCTCAAGAAAGACAACGAAAAGAAAAGCAAATAATTTTCGGTTTTCGACCTTCCTTTAACCAGCCTTGGAACCCCATGAAACCGGGTTCCAAGGCTTAAACCAAACCTGCTATGCAGAACGAATTCAGAAAATACGCCACCGGCCACCGGGGAATCAGCAACCTGAGCTTAGATAGGTTCAATTCCTACACGCTGGACTACATTTCGCCCACCATCATCGAGGAACGCCAGCTCAACGTGGCGCAGATGGACGTTTTTTCGCGTCTGATGATGGACCGCATCATCTTTCTGGGCACGCCCATCAACGATGAAGTGGCCAATATCATCGAAGCCCAACTGCTCTTCTTGGATTCAGTGGATCCGAAAAAAGACATTCAGATTTATCTGAACACGCCCGGCGGTTCGGTTTACGCCGGATTGGGCATCTACGACACGATGCAGTATGTTTCGCCCGATGTGGCGACCATCTGCACGGGCATGGCCGCCTCGATGGGTTCGGTGCTGCTCTGCGCCGGCGCCAAGGGCAAACGCACGGCGCTGCGCCACTCGCGCGTGCTGATCCATCAGCCGCTCGGCGGTGCGGAAGGCCAGGCCTCCGATATCGAAATCACCGCGCGCGAAATCCTCAAGGTAAAGAAGGAACTCTACGACATTATCTCGCTGCACAGCGGCCAGCCGTACGAAAAGATTTACCAGGATGCCGACCGCGACTACTGGATGACCTCGCAGGAAGCCCTCGAATACGGCATGATTGACGAAGTGCTCCAAAAACAGAAAAAATAAACACCCATGGGCTGGATTCTGCTTGTAATCGTTTATAAACTTTTACTGTGGCTCTCTTTACAGGGCGTCTTTACCGCTTACGGCAAGAATCCGCTGTTGAGCCTGGTTCCCTTTTACGGGGAATGGCTTTGGATAAGGCTGCTGAAAGTGAAATGGTACGGCTATTTCCCTTTCCTGTTCCTGCCTTTCATCAACGTGTTTGTATTTTGGCTGCTTTGCGTGGAAACCACCTACGGCTATCAACGCCGCAAGGTTTGGGAATGTTTCTGCGCCTGCGCCTTTTTCTTCGTTTATTTTCCGCTGCTGCACTTCAGGAACAAAGAAACCTTCGTGTGTGCCAAAGACCTGCCCGAAGTCAAGAAATCGGCGGCGCGGGAATGGCTCGACACGATTGTCTTCGCGCTCACGGTGGTGCTCATCATCCATGCCTTTTACTTTAAAGGCTATGTGATTCCGTCTTCTTCGATGGAAAAATCGCTCAACGTGGGCGATTTCCTATTCGTGAGCAAAGTGGCCTACGGCCCGCGGGTGCCGCAGACTCTGGTTACCTTTCCTTTTGTGCAGCACACCCTGCCGCTCACCAAAGACAAACCCTCCTACCTTACCTGGATAGAACTGCCCTACCACCGCTTGCCGGGCTTGGGCAACGTAAGGCACAACGATGTGATCGTGTTCAATTTTCCCGACGGCGACACGGTGTCGAGCGTCTATCAGAGCAATATCAGCTACAACACCTTGGTAAAGGAAGTGGGGCGGCAAAGGGTCTGGAACGACCCGGCTTCTTTCGGCCGGATCACCTACCGCCCGGTGGATAAACGGGAAAATTTCGTAAAACGCTGCATCGGCTTGCCGGGCGATACCGTTTCGATTATCAACCGCCAGGTCTATATCAACGGAAAGATGGCGCGGAATCCGGAAAACCTGCAGTTCAACTACCGCATCCTGCCCTCTCCCGCCGTGGTGGGCAGCCGCTTCTGGAAAGAATTAGGCGTATCGAACGACGATTTGAAGATGCTCTTCCACCCCGATTACGGTTCGGTGCCTTTAACCCAAGAAATGGTGCGGAAACTGGAAGCCCTTCCGGGCGTGGAAAGCGTGCAGGCCTTGGTGGAACCCGCCGGTTTGGGCGACGGCAGGCTCTTTCCCTACAGCCCGAAAGATTATCCCTGGAACGTAGATAACTACGGCCCTGTCTATGTGCCGGCCAAGGGCGACACCCTGCACCTGGATTCCCAAAACATAGCCCTCTACAAACGGCTTATCACGATTTACGAGAACAACACGCTCCAAACCTTGGCCAACGGTTCTTTCCTGATTAACGGCCAAGCCACCGATACCTACGTTTGCCAAATGGACTACTATTGGGCCATGGGCGACAACCGCCACAATTCCGCCGATTCCCGTTTCTGGGGTTTCGTGCCCGAAGACCACCTGGTGGGCAAGGCTTTCTTCGTTTGGTTCTCCTGGAACAAAGACGCCTCCGGCCTCAAGAAAGTGCGCTGGAACAAACTGATGCGCGGCATCCGGTAAGTAGAACGTGAGATTCCTTTATTGGCGCACGTATTACGCCATGTCGGCCCCAAAAACGGCGGGTATTGGGAAATTCTTTCTTAGTTCTTCTCTCCTGGTTTTCTATCCTGTCTCTCCAGTTCTTCTTGCGCAGACATGACAATGCGTATGCATGACGCATTATACCATCCAAAACTTTCCAATCTTTTACAAACTGGAAAGAATTTGTATATTTGCATAATTGAAAACATTGATTTTTAATATATGGAACGCGCACCAAAAATCACAGAGAAGGCATTATGGAAAACGTTTATGCAATGGTCACAATTGCCCAAAGAGATATTGTCATTAGCCGCAAAAATCAATGATGAATACGAATATTGGGATACTGTCAAATACAAACTGCTCCCAAAAAACTTTTCTCCCGAAGACCTATGGTGTATTGTAGTTGCTGAACGGATGAAATCTGATGTAAGGGTTTGGAAAAAATATGACGTACATTTTTCGTTGAGCAATAAAATGCAACGGCAATGCCATCTGTTTGATATGTATTTTGGCGGTTCATGGGGCGCGGATTCCGTTATTCCTGCAGGTAGCCAGGAAAGGTATCTTATCAGTTCTTTAATGGAAGAAGCCATTTCTTCGAGTCAAATGGAAGGGGCGGCCACGACCCGAAAAGTAGCCAAGGAAATGTTGCGCAAGAAAATCTCGCCTAAGGACAGGTCGCAACAGATGATATTCAATAACTATCAAACGATACGGTTCATAACCACCAATAAAGAGAGCCCCTTGACGGAGGAGTCTTTGCTGTATATACATAGGTTGATGACGGCAAAAACCTTGGACAATACGACAGAAGAGGGGCAGTTTCGTCAGAATGACGATGTGGTTGTAGAAGACGGTATTACGCATAAAGTGGTGCATACACCGCCTTCGTTTACGGAGATACCGAAATTTGTTGATGAATTGTGTGCGTTTTTTAATGAGAAAAACACACCGGATACGCCATTCATCCATCCAATAATAAAGGGTATCATCATTCATTTTATGGTTGCATATATGCACCCGTTTGTAGATGGAAACGGCCGTACTGCCAGAGCATTGTTCTATTGGTATATGCTAAAACAAGGTTATTGGCTGACCGAATATCTTTCTATTTCACGAATCATTTACAGATCCAAGAAGAAATACGAGAAATCGTTTCTATACACAGAGACCGATGGTAATGATATGGGGTATTTTATAGCCTATAATTTGAGGATATTGGATTTGGCATTTAAAGAATTGCAAAAGTATATTCAACGAAAGATTAAGGAAAAGCAGATGGCGGCCACATTCCTGAAAGTGGACAATATCAATGAAAGACAAGCAGAAATAATCAAGTTATACTACGATAACGCTAAGGAAATGCTTACGGTGAAAGATTTGCAGGCAAGGTTTTCGATAACGCCGACAACGGCTAAGAATGATATAGTCGGACTTGTCAATAGGGGCATATTAAGAGAAATCTCCCTTAATAAAGTGAAAAAAGGGTATGTGAAAGGGGATTTATTTGATGATACGATAATAAAAGCCGGACTCTAATCATATCTGTGCCTATTCCCGAGGACGTACACCAAACGGCTTATCGTGCAAGGCGTTCTGGCAGGTTTGGATTTTGCACTCGACTTTCTGCTTATATGACCTTGTTCATCGGAAACGACTTGCGAAATAGAGAACGTGTTTCCGAAACCGGGTGTCTGATCTGCGTCCGGAAAACCTTCCTTTGCCGAATGTACCGGATGAATATACTTATTCGCTCCTTCAGCTATCCCATCCAGTTTAGTCTTTATATCGTCCAACCACTTCTTGATTCCACCGAATAATTTGGCAATCGTACTGCCGGATTTTACTTCCTCTACGCTTTCTTTGTCATTAAACACCACTTTTGTCTGCGAGGCATCGCCGCCCACCCTATCGAGTTTCTGCGTGATGCCGAGCGTGTCCACCAGACGGATGCCACCCTCTTCCGTAATCTTCAGCGGAAACTTATCCTTTACCTCTTCCTTAACCGTGGTGTTCTGCGCCGTGTAGTCGTAGGCAATGGGCTATTTACTTATTCTGCAACCTAAAAAATTCCTTCTGCTGTTCAATCTCACGGCGCAACTCCTCTTGAGTCGGCATATAGGTGAGATATTTCGCTGCAAACAGTTGATCATTGTTATTCAACATTGAATAGTGCGCCACATCTTCATCGGTTTCTGCACAAAGCAGGATTCCAATAGTCGGGTTATGACCTTCCGGACGTACCAGTTCATCATACATCTTGACATACATATCCATCTGCCCCACATCCTGATATCGTAGTTTCGTAGTTTTCAAATCTATCAGCACAAAGCAACGCAAATGATAGTTGTAGAACACCAAATCTATGTAATAATCCTCTTTTTCGGTATGGATATGCTTCTGGCGGTCAACAAAAGCAAAACCCTTGCCCAATTCCATCATGAAATGTATCAGATGATCTATGATACTCTGCTCCAAATTACTCTCCGAATAATCCGTATTATTTTTGAAACCAAGGAATTCTGCTATAACCGGGTTCTTCAGATACTCTAATTTGTCTTGTAAAGGAGCCGTAATTTCCTGCATTTCATTACGTACAACGCTTTGATTCTGCGACTGCAGAAGCCGGTGATAATACTGCGACGACACGTTGCGTTGCAAGGTGCGGGTGCTCCACATTTCTGTCGCCGCCTCGTTCTCATACCAAGCCCGGCCTTCGGCTGTGATTTCCTGAAGAATGATACGATAATGAGTCCAAGATAAGCGAATTGGATATTTTGCTGTCAATGATTGTAAAATATCTATACCAGATTTTCCACGCACTGCGTGGAAAAAATCATCAAACGAACTCTCAGTAGATTTTCCACGCACTGCGTGGAAAAAGTCAGGCCAACATTGATAAAAGCCAATATAATGATATAGATTGGTTTTGGTAAACCCCTGCCCATACCGTCCCACCAATGCTTCTGACAAGGATTTAACAATCCGCTCCCCATATTCCGCCCTTTGGTCTTTCAACACCTCGTGCTGAATCCGCATGCCCAACAGCCAATTCCTCTTGATAAGCGTTTCATTGACGGCTAAATACGCAGACTCTTGTGCTTGTTCAATGATAATACAGGCATCATGCACAAGAGTGTTTGTTTCTCCTTGAAGTTTCTTTTTTGTAATATCTACCTTTTTCATACCGTCCAACTTAGACTACAAATGTAATATTTACTTTCGAGAGCGAAGGGTATGCAGGAGATTGACGAACATTTCTATCAACCCTACCACCAAGATTGCCACAAAATGATTTGGAAGAAGTACATTGTTCACATTTATGGGTGCAACTACGCTACCTTCTTGCGCTGTCTCAAAGAAGATACATCGTCTTTGCCGGCATGTAAGTAATAATTGAAAAATCATCCAAAAAATAATTGAAAAAGGGGCCATGTGG
>CAMWTX010000069.1 GCA_947177315.1 uncultured Bacteroidales bacterium
GCGCTCAGACGCTGGTTAATCGACACGAAAAGACCCAGCGACATGCACGTTCCGATAATCTGCGTTACCGGAACATTCATCATCGAGGCCAGTTCGTTCACCGTAACGAATTCGGTAACCTTGAGCACCTTTCTTTCCTGCATTTCCTGCGCCATTTCGGCTTCCATATGCTGGCGAACCATCTGACGCTTGTCGCGGTTGTGCTTGGAGGTCTTCGACTTGCCCATAGGTGCCAGGCGGGCAAGTGTTTCCTTAATCTGCTTTTCGATTTCCTGGTCGTCCATCACCGGCTGGGCGGGCGCGTTGTTGCGCTGCTTGTTGCGGTTCTGGTTCTTGTTGTTGGCACGGTTGCCGCCCTGCTGCTGGTCGTTGCCGAAGAGCTTCTTCAAGCCTTCGCGTCCGCCTCCTTGAGCGGCTGCGGCTGCGGGCGCATCTTTCTTGATGCGTTTGCGGCGTTTTTCGAGCGTGCCGGGATTTTCCTTGGAAGACGCCACCGGTTTGGGTTTGCGCTCAAACTGCGTCAAATCCACCTTTTGGCCGGTAATCTTAGGCCCGTCTATCTTGATATATTCGGTCTTGATAAAGTTGTCTTCCTTGGGCTGGGCTGCCGGTTTGGCTTCCGGTTCGGGAACGGGTTCCGGCTCGGGTGCCACGATTTGCGGACGTTCTATCTTTTCGGGCTTGACGGCCTTTCCCTTGCGCGCCAAATCCAGTTCCTTGGCGTCCATCACCGACAGAATCTTGGGCCCTGCGATACGTCCGGGTTCAAACAGTTTTTCTAACTTTTCCTTGGGGCTTTCGGCCTGGGCGGATTCCGGCTCGGGCTTCGTTTCCGCCACCGGTTCGGGTTTGGCTTCCGGTTCGGGCGTCTTTGCTTCGGCCACCGTTTCTTCCGCCGCCTTTTCCTGAGGTTCTTCCTCGGCTGTCTTTTTCTTGGCGGAGGCCGGTTTTTCCGGATTCTCTTTCTTTTCTTTCTTGGCTTCCGCCGGCGCTTCTTTTTCTTCCGCAGGAGCCGATGCCTTTTCGGCTACCGGTTCGGCAGGCGCTTCTTCGGCGGGCGCTTTGGCTTCCTTGGCCTTTTTGGCGGTTTTCCTTACCGGTGCCGCCGATATTTCGGAAGTCTTGATGAACAAATCCCCCTCGGCAGAATCGGCAGTGTCTTCCACCGTTTCTTTGGGTGTTTCCTTCGCTTCTACCGGAACTTTCTTGGGTATGGCATCCAACTGCACGCCTTGCGCCTTTTCGGAAATCACCTTATCCGATTGAAATTCCTTCAATACAAGCATATACTGCTCGCCCGACAGTTTGGTGTTGGGACTGGCTTCCACTTCGTGGCCCTTCTTTCCCAAGAACTCAACGATCGTACCTACCGAAACATTCACTTCTTTGGCGGCTTTGGAAAGCCTTACCGGTTTTGTTTCTTCTGCCATTAATCTACTGCTTCTGGTTTGTTGTTCTGCAATATGCATTTAAAAAAATCCGCGCCGATTAGTTGTCGAATTCGGCTTGGAGTATGCGCCTTACTTCGGCAATGGTTTCTTCTTCCAAATCGGTGCGGTGCGCCAATTCTTCGGGATCCATCGCCAGGACGTCTTTGGCCGTATCGCAACCGATGCTGCTCAACTGATCCAAAATCCACTGTTCGATTTCGTCGCTGAATTCCTGCAAATCCACGTCTTCTTCGTCGGTGCCGGTGCTTTCGCGATATACATCGATGTCGTAGCCCGAAATGCGGCCAGCCAGCTTGATGTTGTAGCCGCCCTTGCCGATAGCCAGCGAAACCTGGTCGGCGCGCATATACACTTCGGCGGTCTTTTCTTCTTCGTTGATCTTGATCGAAGAAATCTTGGCGGGGCTCAAGGCACGGGTAATCAAAAGCTCGGGATTGGTGGTCCAGTTGATCACGTCGATGTTTTCGTTGCGCAATTCACGAACGATGCCGTGGATTCTCGCCCCTTTCATACCCACGCAAGCCCCTACGGGATCCACACGGTCGTCGTAGGATTCAACCGCCACCTTGGCCCTTTCGCCCGGTTCGCGTTCGATACGCTTGATGGTGATAAGCCCGTCGAAGATTTCGGGAACTTCCTGTTCGAACAAGCGTTCCAGGAAAATGGGAGAGGTACGCGAAAGCACGATGACAGGCGTGTTGTTCTTTACATCCACCTTGAGCACAACCGCACGCACGGTGTCGCCCTTGCGGTAGAAATCGGCGGGAATCTGTTCGCTCTTGGGCAGCAGCAGTTCCACACCGGCATCGTCGAGCAACAGGATTTCGCGCTTCCATACCTGATATACTTCTCCGGTAATGATTTCGCCGATTCTTTCTTTGTAACGCTTATAGATGACGTTGTGTTCGTAGTCCTGGATTTTCGATATGAGGTTCTGACGGATGGAAAGGATCTCGCGGCGGCCGAAATCGCTGATGTAAACGGCTTCCGAAACATCTTCGCCCACTTCGAAATCGGGTTCTATCTTGATGGCTTCCGAATAGGGAATTTCCAAAACGGGGTCTTTGAGCTCGCTGTCTTCCACAATCACGCGGTTGCGCCATATTTCCAAATCGCCCTTATCGATGTTCACGATAATGTCGATATTCTCGTCCGTCCCGTACTTTTTGATCAGCATGGCGCGAAACACATCTTCCAAAATGCGCATCATCGTTTCGCGGTCAATGCTTTTCAGTTCTTTAAATTCGGAAAAGCTTTCTACCAAATTCAGATTTTCCATGACTCTGTATGTTATTTGAATGAGATTACAATTTTTGTTTCTTTTACCTGCGCGTATTCAAACGTATGTTCGGGCGCTTCGGGGGCTTTCTTCCTGGGCGTTTCCCTGAGGCGGAAACCCTGTTCGTCGGCGGCGGTAAGCGTGCCTTTGAGGGTCTGCCCTTCGGCGGTGAGCACCTTTACTTCCTTGCCGATATTCTTGACGTACTGCCTTGTTACACGGAAAGGCTGATCCAATCCGGCGGAAGAAACGGTAAGTTCGAAATCTTCCGCATCGCGGTCAAGGCGCTGTTCGATATAACGGCTCACTTCCACGCAGCGGTCTATGCTTACGCCCTGCATGCCGTCGATATACACCTTTATTTCGTTTTTGGGCGATACCGAAACGCTCACGGCGAACAATTCTTCCTGCGGCATCGTTTCCAAGGCCTGCGAGAGCAATTCTTCTATCTGCTTTTTGTTTATCATCTCTTAAAAGCTAAAGGGCCGGGGCTTTTCTCCGCACGGAAACGGCAATAAAAAAGGGGCTTTCTCCGCCCCTCATTCCCGCATCCGCCACATCCGAACCCCTAAACCGAGGGCAAATGTAAGATTTTTCCATGGGAAAACAAAGTTTCCTATTCCGGATGTTCCCGGTGCGTCAATTCCACCTTGACGGAAAAGTTGCGTTCCAGCAGCGTTTTCATCTTTTCGGCGCAATAGACCGAACGGTGCTGGCCGCCCGTGCAGCCAAAAGCGATGCTGAGGCTTTCGAAACCGCGGTCGATATAGTTCCTTACCGCCGGCTTCAACAATTCGAGGCAATTCTGCAAGAAAGCGTCCACTTCGGGATAGGCCGCCAGAAACGACTGCACTTCGGAGTTGCGCCCGGTAAGCGTTTTGTATTGTTCCAAACGCCCCGGATTGGGCAGAAAACGGCAGTCGAACACAAAGCCGCCGCCGTGTCCGTCTTCGCTGGGCGGCAATCCCTTCTTAAACGAGAAACTGCAAAGGTGCAACGTAAGTTTGTCGGATGCCGGATTGCCGAAATCCGACCAATGCGAAGCCTCCAAACGCGCGATAATCCTTTCTATTTCGGGATAGGGAGAAAACACGCCCTTTTGCCGCAGACCCGCCAGGTTGCGGATAGCATAAGGAATGCTTTTCAAGAACAGATCCTTTTTCTGGCAAAGCCCGCGCAGCCCGTAGGCACCCATCGCCTGCAGGATACGCAACAGCACGCAGGCATAGAACTCCCGGCAGAAATCCTCCTTGCGGAAACCGGCAATATTCCGCGCTGCCGCCTCCAGGTAGCTTTCGAGAAGGAACTGCCTGAAATCATCCGGCAGAGATGCCTTGGCATCGTAGAGCAACGAAGCCAGGTCGTAGCCCAAAGGCCCCTTGCGGCCGCCCTGAAAGTCGATGAACCAAGGCGCACCGCCACGCACCATGATATTGCGCGACTGGAAATCGCGGTACATGAAGTACCGATGCGGCTCACGGTTGAGGAAAGCGCAGAGGCTGTCGAAATCGGTTTCCAAAGCCGGTTCATCAAAAACGATGTCCGCCAGCTTGAGAAAAGAATACTTGAAATAGTTCAGATCCCACATCATGGCGGTGCGGTCAAAATCGGCAACGGGATAGACGTGGCTGTAGTCAAGCCCCTTGCCGGCTTTCATTCCCGCTGTCTGAAAGCGGGTCAGATTCTCGATTACCTGCCGGTAAACCCCGCGCACATTCTCCGGTATGCCGGAACGGGAATCCTTAGGCAAGAGCGAAAACAAGGTATCGTCGCCCAAATCTTCCACAAAATAAGTCTTGCGATCCTCCGCAATATGGAGCACCTGCGGCACAGGCAGACCCGCCTGCACGAACTGTCTGGTAAACGAAAAATAGGCCTCGTTTTCGGGCACCGAAGCGTTGAACGCCCCCAGCACCGTTTGGCCTTCAAAGCCGATGCGGTAATAACTGCGGCTCGAGCCGTTGGCCGATAGCGTTGTGATGAAGGAAGGGGCGAAACCTTTCCACCGGATGAATCGCTGCCTGATGTTTTCCATGATTTATTTCTCCCTGCTGTTGGCTTTTGCCACGCCCAGAAGACGGTCGTAACGGCCTCCCGGTTCGCGATAAAAGACATAGACGTAGTAATCGTTTTCGGTTTCCTGATTGTTGCCCTCCATCACGGGAATGGAAATCTTTCCGTTGTAGAGGCGGGCAAACATATAGTCGTAAAAGCCTTGCTTGAGCGGCAAGGTAAGCGTGTATGCCCGGATGCCCTCGCGGTATTCCATCTGGTTTTTTTCGGTGCAGAGCCAGTTGTTGAACTTACCGATCACATAATATTTCGCCAAGGGGTTATGCTCTTCCTGCAATACAAAATGCACATTCACGTATTCGGCTTCGATATCGGAATTTTCCATGCCCTCGGCCTTGATGACGTAGTTGCCGTCAATGTCGTCATCGTGCACATACGGCTTGTATTCCCGGCTTTGCTGAGGCAGGGTCTGTGCGTTCCAGCGGTCGTTCACCAGCATCACCCTATCTACACCGCGGCCACTGTAATTGATGGGGCGCAGGTCGATGTTGCGGAACTCGTTCAGACCGTCGAACACCATCTCGTCCTTGTCGCGGTATTCGTAGCGGCTTCCCGTCTGATAAAGCAGGGGCAGGAGGCGTATGGTCTGCGTGTTCATATTCTGTTGGGCAAAAACCTTCAGGCAACGGTCTGCCTGGATAATCCGCACCGAAGATTTGGAAGCATCCACGGTAACGGAAAGTTCCTGCCGGAGACGCCGCCATTCCACGCGCCGCGGCACCTTTACCTCGATATCCGCCAACACTTCCGGTTCACAAACCATAAAGGGAACGGCCAGCAGCACCTCATCGGGTTCATCGGGACAAAATATCTCGAAACGGTACGCGCCCGACAACTTTACATTGCGGCCTTTTTCGGGAAAGGAAAAAGAATAATGCGCGTAGTTGCTGCGGGTATTGAACGAATAATCCGATTCGGTGATGTCGATTTTGTTGATGCCCGAAACATATTCTATCTCGCGCATGTCGTTGGGCGTTCCGTCGGTATTGAGCAGTTTTACCCGATAACGCAACACCATGTCGCGGTCCTGCAGATCATCGAAACTTACCGTGATGCGGTCGCCGCTGTTGAGATTCATCACCGGCAGATTCCCGTATTCCCTGTTGGAAGAAAACGCCTGCACCGAGCCGAAACCGATATCGGTCTGTGCGGCGGCCAACATCGGCATCCACAGTAAAAAAGCCCAAAGAAAACGCAGCTGTTTCATAAAAACTCCCAACTAATGAAAGAACACGTATGCCACCAGAATGGCGGCCACCACGCCGATCAAATCGGCGATAAGCCCCGCCTGCACCGAATAACGGGTCTTGCGGATGCCCACCGAACCGAAATAAAGGGCGATGATATAGAAAGTGGTGTCGGCCGAACCTTGGAAAAGGCAGGCCAGACGCCCCACAAAGCTGTCCGCCCCGTAGTTGCCCATCGCCTCAATCATCATGGCTTTGGCACCGCTGCCGCTGAGGGGTTTCATAAAGGCGGTAGGCAGAGCCCCCACAAAATCGGTGTTCAACCCCACCGCATCCGCGCACCATGCCAAAGCGTCTATCAGGTAGCCCATCGCGCCCGAAGCACGGAACACGCCGATGCCCACCAGCATCGCCACCAGATAGGGAATTATCTTGACGGTGGTCTTGAAACCGTCTTTAGCCCCCTCGATAAAGGCTTCGTAAACATTGATGCGCTTATACAGACCGCCTCCGATAAAAGCCGTGATGACCAACAGCAGGATGCCGTTGCCCGCGATATTGGAGAAACGGGCGAGCCTTTCGGGCGAAAGCGACATGCAATACGCCATCAGAAGCCCGATAAAGAGCGTGATGCCGCCCAGCCAGGCCAGTACCGTTTTATTGAACAGGTTTATCTTTTGCCGGATGGCCACATAGATGATGCCGCCCAAGGTGGAACAATAGGTGGCGATGAGCAACGGCACAAAAACATCGGTGGGATTGGCCGCCCCCATGAGGGCGCGTTGCGCCAGCACCGCAATGGGAATGATGGTGAGCCCGGAGGTGTTGATGGCCAGAAACATGATCTGCGCGTTGCTGGCCGTGTCTTTTTGGGGGTTGAGCTGCTGCATGCTTTCCATAGCTTTGAGCCCCAGCGGCGTGGCGGCGTTGTCCAGGCCCAGCATATTGGCCGAGAAGTTGAGCAACAACTGCCCCGTGGCCGGATGGTTCGCCGGAATTTCAGGAAAGAGCTTGCTGAAAAAAGGCCCTACGATTTTGGAAAGGAAACGTATCGCCCCAGCCTTCTCCCCTATGTTCATCAGCCCCAGCCAAAGGGTCATGATGCCCGCCAAGGGCAGGGCTATATCCAGCACCGCCATTTTAGCGGCGGAGAAAGTGGCGTCGATAATGGCTTTGAACACCTGCGCGTCGCCGGTAAAGAGAAAGGAAGCCAACGCCACCACGAAGGCCACCAAAAAGAATCCGATCCAAATGTAATTGAGGAGCATACGCTTATTTGCCTTGAAAAGCCAAAATTAGCGAAATTTTGAGACAAATAACGGAGTTTTTAGGTAGGCGCGGCGCCACGCGCCGCGCCTACACATTACAGCAACATCTGTCTCTTTTACACCTCTGACGCTGCCGACGATCTTACGCGGGT
>CAMWTX010000070.1 GCA_947177315.1 uncultured Bacteroidales bacterium
TGGAAATAGGCCCTTCCAACCTCGGGAACATGTAGTACCCGTCGGCATCGTCGGCGTATTTGCCGAGAGGACCGAAATTCTTGAGCAATTTTTCAAAAATATCCACGGTAGTAGTTTTTTAGATACAGAGCGCAAATTTAAGAAACTGTTTTGACTTTTTCCGAACCGGGTCAAAAAGATTTTCAAACCTCCGCCGCGTCTGTTCTTGCAACAAGGTTGCAAAACCTTATTTCTATTTTTGCGCGCATTTAGGAGGATTGTGTTATGGTGAAACAAGAAAAGGCAGTATTGGCGCGGATTTTGACAGCCGGCATCCTGCTGAGCGTGTCTTTCTTGCCGATGCTTACCGAATGGGTATCCGTGGCGGTCTGTATCGCCGCCTATGCAGTCTGCGGCTTCGACGTGCTGTTCAAGGCATTCCGCAATATCTTCAAAGGCGATTTCTTAGACGAAAATTTCTTGATGACGCTTGCCACAGTGGGCGCGCTGGCAATCGGGGAATATCCCGAAGCGGCGGCGGTGATGCTGTTTTTCCAAATCGGCGAATTTTTTCAGGATATGGCGGTGGACAAAAGCCGTGCCTCCATCGCGGCGTTGATGGATATACGCCCCGACTACGCCAATGTGGAAGACGCCAACGGCAATATCGTCAAGACCGACCCTACCCAAGTGCCTCTCGGCAGCACTTTAATCGTGATGCCGGGGGAGAAAGTGCCTATCGACGGCACGGTGGTTTCGGGGCGTTCCGCCCTTGACACGGCGGCCTTGACGGGCGAAAGCCTGCCCCGCGACGTAGTTCCCGGACAGAATGTCTTTGGCGGTAGTCTGAATATTTCCGGCTTGCTGCGCATCAAGACAACCTCCCTCTATTCGGAATCCACCGTGGCCCGCATTCTCGAATTGGTGCAGAACGCCGACAACAACAAAGCCGAAAGCGAAAAGTTCATCACCCGTTTTGCCCGCTATTACACGCCCGTGGTGGTGGGTATCGCCCTGTTGCTGGCCGTTATCCCTCCCCTGTTTGCAGGCGATTGGGCCGAATGGCTCTACCGCGCGCTGGTTTTCCTGGTGGTTTCCTGCCCCTGCGCGCTGGTGGTTTCCATCCCCCTCACCTTCTTTGCCGGTATCGGCTGCGCCTCCAAACAAGGCATCCTTATCAAGGGTTCACAATATCTGGAAACCCTTTCGGAAATACGTACCATCGTTTTTGACAAAACCGGCACCTTGACCCAAGGCGAATTCGCCGTGCAGGGCATCTATCCCGTTAATCCTGAAGATGAAGCGGCCTTGCTGGAACAGGCAGCCCTGGCCGAAACCTACGCCACCCACCCGATTGCCGCCGGTATCCGCGAGGCCTACGGAAAAGACCCCGATCCGAACCGCATCAAAGACTTGGAGAACATCGAGGGAGAAGGTATCCGCGCCCTGATCGACAACCTCACCGTTTATGTAGGCAATGAAAAACTGATGCGCCGCGCGGCGGTGGATTTCTACCATACGCACCCGGTGGGCATTTCGGTTCACGTGGCCATCAACAACACCTATCTGGGTTATATCGTGTTGGCGGACCGCATAAAGGCCGATTCTTTGCAAGCGGTTTCCAACCTTAGGAAAAACGGGGTGCGCCGCACCGTGATATTGACCGGCGACCGCACGGACGTTGCCAAAGCCGTGGCGGGCAAATTCGGCATCGATTAATGTTATGCCGAACTGCTGCCCCAAGACAAGGTGCGGAAAATGGAAGAAATTCGCGCCCGCAATAACGGTAAGACGGCCTTTGCCGGAGACGGCATCAACGATGCGCCGGTGCTCAAATCGGCAGACGTGGGCATTGCCATGGGTGCTATCGGAAGCGATGCCGCCATAGAAGCCGCCGATGTGGTGATTATGGACGACAATCCGCTTAAAATCGCTTCCGCCATCCGAATTTCAAGACACACTTTGCATATCGTAAGGCAAAATATAATTTTGTCGCTCGGCATAAAGTTCTGCGTTTTGGCCTTAGGGGCTTTCGGCCTGGTCAATATGTGGCTTGCCGTTTTTGCCGACGTGGGCGTTACGGTGCTTGCCGTATTGAACGCCATACGTGCCATGTATTTGAAAAAAAAGATATAAAATGAAATATAAGATGCTTGCCCTGTTTATCGGGGCTTCGTTGCTGTGCTCCGGATGCCATTGGTTCGGGCACGACCACGATCATGACCATGACCACGACGAGCATGATGACCACGACCATGTGGAAATGGAAGAACACAGGAATCATGCCAAAGAGCACGACCATTCCCGTGACCACGACCATCATCCGGCCCATGAGCATATTCCGCCGCACGACCACACCCACGACCATGACCACAACCTGCCCGGATACAAGGAAGAACCTTTACACGCGGGAGAAATCCGCTTTACCCATGAACAGGCGCACGCCGCCGACCTGTTGGTGGAAACGGTAAAGCCGGGAGTTTTCCGCGCCGTGATTCATACCGGCGGAATGATACAGTCTTCGCAAGGCAGCGAACAAGCGGTGGCCGCCACTTCGAGCGGATTGATGTTCTTTGCCAACGCCGAACTTACCGAGGGCGCCGCCGTTCAGGCAGGACAAGCCTTGGTGAACATTTCTTCCGACAAACTGCAAGACGGCGACTTGGTGCTCAAAGCCAAAATCGAATTCGAAGCCGCCGAACAGGAATATGAACGCGCCAGCAAACTCATCGAAGACAAAATCATCAGCCAGAAGGAGTTCAACGAAATCAAAGCCCGATACCGCACGGCCAAGGCCACCTATCAAGGGCAGGCCGACAACCTTTCTTCCACAGGGCTTGCAGTCACCTCTCCCATTTCGGGATATCTCAAGAAATGGCTGGTGCAGAACGGACAATATGTAAGCTTGGGCGAACCGGTGGCCGTGGTGGCTCAGGACAAACGCCTGCAACTGCACGCCGACGTAACGGAAAACAACTTCAAATACCTGCGCCATGTATATAGCGCCAATTTCAAGACTTCTTACAACAACGAGGTTTACCAGCTTTCCAAACTGAACGGAAAACTATTGTCGTACGGCAAATCGGCCGAAGAAGGTTCAGCATATATTTCCGTAACCTTTGAATTCGACAATGTAGGAGATATCGTGCCGGGGTCTTTTGCCGAGGTTTACCTGCTGGCCAACAACCGCGAAAACGTGCTTTCCGTACCCATCTCCGCTTTGGTGGAAGAACAGGGCGATTATTTTGTCTTTGTTCAGATAGAACCTGAATTGTTCCGCAAGAAACATGTTGTGGTGGGGCAAAGCGACGGCACCCGTGTGGAAATACGCCACGGGCTTGAGCCGGGCGACAAGGTGGTTACCCGCGGCACTTATTCGGTAAAGCTCGCCTCCGCCAACAACGCCATTCCCGCACATTCCCACTCGCATTAAGAACGGAGGTCTCCATGTTTTTAGACAATATCATAGGATTTTCGCTCCGTCACCGCACGTTTGTGCTTTCAGCCACGCTGTTGCTGTTTTTCATAGGCATCTTTACGGTACGGAATATGGACGTGGACGTGTTTCCCGACCTGAACGCCCCCACGGTGGTCATCATGACCGAAGCCTCCGGCATGGCTCCCGAAGAAGTGGAGCTGCTGGTGAGCCGCCCCGTGGAAACCTCGGTGAACGGAGCCAAAGACGTGCGCCGCGTGCGTTCTTCCTCCACCACCGGGTTCTCGCTCGTTTGGGTGGAATTCAACTGGAATACGGATATATATCGCGCCCGGCAAATCATTTCCGAAAAAATTGCCACGATAAAAGATGAACTGCCGGCCGGCGTAGGCACCCCCACGATGGGACCGCTCTCTTCGATTCTGGGAGAAATGATGATTGTGGGCATCACGGCGGATTCCACTTCCATGCAGGAATTGCGCACCCTGGCCGACTGGACGATCCGCCCCCGCCTGCTGACCATCGACGGCGTTACGCAGGTTTCGGTACTTGGCGGCGAAGTCAAGGAATACCAAATCCTGCTCAATCCCGACAAGATGAAGCATTACAACGTTTCGCTGAACGAAGTGATGGAAGCCGTGGAAGGGATGAACCAAAACGCCACCGGCGATATCCTGTACGATTACGGCAACGAATACATCATCCGCGGGATGCTTTCGACCTCCGACGTGGACAAGATGGGCAAGGCCGTGGTAAAGAACGACCACGACCACCCCATTCTGCTGAGCCATATCGCCAAGGTGCAGATCGGCAACCAGACGCCCAAGACCGGCGTGGCTTCGGTCTGCGCCCAACCGGCGGTAATCCTCACCATCAACAAACAACCGCAGACCAATTCGGTAAAACTTACCAAAAAGATAGACCAGACGCTGGAAGAACTCGAATACTACCTGCCCGAAGATGTAAAACTCACCACCGACATCTACCGTCAAGCAGATTTTATCACCAACTCCATCAACAACGTCAAGAAATCGCTTTACGAAGGCTGTATCTTCGTGGTGCTGGTGCTGTTCCTATTCCTGATGAACGTGCGCACGACCGCCATCTCGTTGGTTACCATTCCTATCTCGCTCTTGGTATCGCTTATCACGCTGCGGCTTTTCGGGCTCACCATCAACACCATGAGCCTTGGCGGTATGGCGATTGCCATCGGTTCGCTGGTGGATGACGCCATCGTGGACGTGGAAAACGTATTCAAACGTCTGCGGGAAAACCGCTTTCTGCCTGTTTCTTCGCGCAAGACATTCATGCAGGTGGTGTTCGATGCCTCCAAGGAGGTGCGTATGCCTATCCTGAATTCCACGCTTATCATCATCGTATGCTTCGTGCCGTTGTTTTTCCTTTCGGGCATGGAAGGCCGGTTGCTTGCCCCTCTCGGCATCGCCTTTATCACGGCTTTGTGCGCCTCTACCTTGGTGGCGCTCACGCTAACCCCCGTGCTGTGCAGCTATCTGCTCAACAAACAGACGGCAAGCGACCAGCCGGAACGCCCGCCGCTGCTGACCCGCCTGCTTAAAAACGGCTACACCAAAGCGCTCGACTGGGCATTGCGCAAACGCACCTGGGTGCTTTCCTGTACCGGCGCATTGCTTATCTTTACTTTGCTGGTGTTCTTTAGCCTGGGACGGAACTTCCTGCCGCCTTTCAACGAAGGCTCGTTTACCATCAACGTAAGCACCATGCCCGGCATCTCGCTGGACGAATCCGACCGCATAGGCCGGAAAGTGGAAGAAATCCTGCTGGAAATTCCCGAAATAAAGACTGTGGGACGCAAGACCGGCCGCGCCGAACTGGATGAACATGTGCTGGGCGTGAACAACTCCGAACTCGAAGCTCCGTTTGTGCTTGACAAGCGTTCAAAACGCGAAGTGGTGGCGGAAATCCGCCGGAAAGTAAAGAACATCCCCGGCATCAACCTGGAGGTTGGCTCGCCCGTCTCGCACCGTATCGACGCCATGCTTTCGGGAACCCAGGCCAACATCGCCATCAAACTTTTCGGTACGGACCTGAACCGCATGTTCGAAATCGGCAATGAAATCAAGGAAGTTATCGAACCCATCGAAGGAATCGCCGACATCAACGTGGAGCAACAGATAGACCGGCCGCAGCTGCAAATCGTTCCCAAACGCGAAATGCTGGCCAAATACGGCATCTCCCTGCCCGAATTCGCGCAGATGGTGGATGTGCTGTTGGCGGGCAAGGTGGTTTCGAACGTCTATGAAGGCAACACCTCGTTTAACCTTACCTTGAAAGCCGACGAACCTTTCCGCCAGAGCGCCGAAAGCATCCGCGCCATCGCCGTCGATTCCCGACTGGGCAAGATTCCGTTGGGAAACATCGCCTACGTGGTGTCGGGTTCAGGGCCGAACACGATTAACCATGAGGACGTTTCGCGCAAAATCGTGATTTCGGCCAATGTTTCGAGCGGAGACTTGCACAGTGCCGTAAAAGCCATACGCCAGGCCATACAGGAAAACATCGAGCTTCCCGAAGGTTACAGCGTGGAATACGGCGGACAGTTCGAAAGCGAACAGGCGGCCTCGCGCGTGCTGTTCTGGACTTCGATGCTCTCCATTCTCGTTATCTTCCTGTTGCTTTTGAACCAGTTCAAAAATGCCGTGCAATCGGCGGTTATCCTGCTGAACCTGCCTTTGGCGCTTATCGGCGGCGTTTTTGCCATCAAGCTCAGCGGCGGCAGCCTCAGCATTCCCGCCATCATCGGGTTTATCTCGCTCTTCGGCATCGCCACCCGTAACGGCATCCTGCTCATTGCCCGTTACAACGACTTGAAACTGGAAGGCTTCTCGCTCAAACAGTGCATCATGCTCGGTTCCGCCGACCGTTTGAACCCTATCCTGATGACCGCCCTCACCTCCGCCCTCGCCCTTATTCCCCTGGCTATCGGCGGCGACCTGCCCGGAAACGAAATACAAAGCCCCATGGCCAAAGTAATCCTGGGCGGACTTATCACCTCCACCCTGCTCAACGGGTTTATCGTTCCCATCTTATATATGATGATTAACCGAAAGGCGTATCCCGGCACCAGCCTGCGCGCTCCCGTGGAATTTTCCGCCCCCAAAACGACCTTTGAATGAAATTGATACGTTATTGTGCCTTGGCGGTTGCCACGCTGCTGAGCCTGCCTTTATGCGCACAGAACAGCATAGACGACGTGCTACGACTTATCGAAATCAACAATGCCGCACTTCAGGCCCTGCGTCACGAAACCGAAGCCCAGAAGCTGGAGAACCGCAGCGGCATCGCCCTCGACGACCCTGAAGTGGAGGTCGGATACCAATGGGGGGCACCCGCTTCGGTCAGCGACAAATTGGAGTTGAGCGTTACCCAGAGTTTCGACCTCTCCGCCGTTGTCGGGCTTAAAAGCAAAGTAGCCAAAGAACAGAACAAACTCGCCGATTGGCAATACAAGGCCGAACGCCGGCAAATCCTGCTGGAAGCCAAGAACCTCTGTCTGGAACTGGTGTATTACAATGCCGTAGAAGAAATCCTTGCCGCCTATCGGGAACAAGCCCGCCAATTGGTGGAACACCAACGCAAAAGTTTGGAATCCGGATACAGCAACCGCCTGGAATACAACAATGCCGTTTTGCGCCTCGCCGCCGTAGAAGGCGAATATACCCGGATGGCAACCGACAAAAGAACGGTTTTGGCCAAACTGACCGCCATGAACGGGGGAGAAACACCCCAATTCAACGCCAGCGCCTATGAATCCCTCGATATGCCGGAAAACTTCGACGACTGGTTTGAAAAGGCTTCCGCCGAAAATCCCGAACTGCAGTATGCCGAACAATCGGTCATTGTGCAGAAAAGGCAGTTGGCATTATCCAGAAGCCAGTGGGCGCCTACCATCTCGCTGGG
>CAMWTX010000071.1 GCA_947177315.1 uncultured Bacteroidales bacterium
ACCCGCAACCTTCTGATCCGTAGTCAGATGCTCTATTCAGTTGAGCTACGGTGCCGCTGATTGGTAGGTGCAAAGATACGCATTTTTTTGTTCCGAACAAACGGTAGCCGGACTTTTAACATTTATTAACTATTTTTCAACCGTTTTAACATTCTCAACAAATTCAAAATCAAAAGCTTTAAGACCAAAATTAAGTTTTATTAAGAATTCGGAAGCCCTGAATCCTTTTCGGAAAAGGAAAATTTACCTAAATTTGTGGCTTGCTGTTACGACTGCACTTGTGCAGTGGTGGCGGCATTTTGTTTGCAGATAACAGATTTAAAATACACAAATCCAAATCAGCTCTTATGAAAAAGCTAGTGCTCTTTGTGATGTCCCTTTTCCTTTTGGGAGCGGCCAATGTGGCCTTGGGGCAGCGCACCGTAACGGGTAAGGTCACCAGTGCGGAAGACCCCATGGGCGTGCCTATGGTGGCCGTTCAAGTAGAGGGTACCACCATCGGTACTTCTACCGACCTTAACGGGGTTTACACCCTGTCCAACATTCCCGCTTCGGCCAAAAACCTCAAGTTCTCGGCCATGGGTATGAAAGACAAAGTAGTGCCGATTACCGGCGGCGTGGTCAATGTGGTTATGGAATCGCAAGCCATCGCGCTGGAAGAAGTTCAGATTTCCGGTAGCGGTTACGGGGTGCGCAAGAAAGTGGATAATGTAGGTTCGGCCGTAGCCGTAGGCGAAGAAGTGGTTAAACGCCAAACCGAATCGAACGTTATCAACTCCTTGCAAGGTAGTGTGCCCGGTATGCAGGTAAGTACCGCTTCCGGCCAGCCCGGTTCATCCACCACGGTACGTATCCGCGGTAAGAGCTCTTTGAGTTCCGGCAACGACCCCTTGTATGTAATCGACGGGGTGCCCATCGTTACCGGTGCCATGGGTATGAGCGACTATTCGGGCGGTGACGGTACCGACCCCTTGGCCGCCTTGAACCCGGAAGATATCGAAAGCATCCAGTTGTTGAAAGACGCCAGCGCCACCTCCATCTACGGTTCGCGTGCCTCCAACGGGGTTATCGTCGTAACCACCAAGAAGGGTCAGGAAGGCAAGGTTAACTTCTCGCTGAACGCTAAAATCGGGGTTGCCACGCCTCCTATGGTAAAGAGACGTTTCCAAAAAGTAAATAAGGACGACTTCAAGACTTTCTTGAAAGAAGCGCACATAAATGCCGCAAAGAACCGGAATGAAAAACAATTGTGGCAAGATGGAGAGGCAGGCGAAGCACTTGTTTGGCAATATTATGCAGACCGTAATTGGGGGCTGGACTTCACCTCGCCCACCACGGTCGCCAACATGACCAACACCAACTGGTGGGATGAAGTTACCCGCAACGGTATCATTCAAGATTACTCCATTTCGGCTTCCGGCGGTACCAAAACCGTTAACTATTACGCTTCGGTAGGTTACTTCCAAAACAAAGGTATCGTACTCGGCTCCGACTATACGCGTTACAATGCCCGTTTGAACCTGGACATCAATCCTACCAAATGGTTGAGTTTCGGGGTTAACCTCAGCGGTGCTTACGCAGAAATCAACACCATTCCTACCGAATTGGCCTACGCCGCTCCTATCTGGGGTGCTTCCATGATGCGTCCCACCGACCCCGTAAGGAATGAAGACGGCACGTGGAACACTACCTCCAACCCGTTCTCCTCCGGCTACAACCCGGTGGCCTTGCGTAAGGACAAATATCACGATGAAGCTTTCCAGCAACAGTACAAAGCTTTGTTTAGCCCGTACCTGCGTGTCAAGCTCTACAAAAACCTGTACGTACAGTCTAAAATCGGTATCGACTATGTTGACTTGCGCGAAAAGAACGTATGGTCTATGGTCGTTAACCCGCAAGGTAAATCCTTGGGCGGTTTGACACAGGTGGATGAACAGAGCATCGCTTACATGAACATCGCCAACACCATCAACTGGATGCCCTCCATCAAGAAAAACAACTTCAATGTCTTGGTTGGTCAGGAAGCCCAGCGTTTCAACCAATACGAAAGTTTTGTCGCCGGTAACGATTATTCCGTACCCGACCTAATGGAAATCAGCAACGCCACCGAAACCAGCGGTGCCACCGTACGTGCCGACGCCACCTTGGCTTCTTACTTCGCCAACGTGGAATACGACTACGACAACCGCTACTATGTATCGGCCAGTATCCGTCGCGACGGTTCTTCCCGTTTCGGTGAAGAAAACCGTTGGGGTACTTTCTATTCGGTAGGTGCAAAATACCGTATCACGGGCGAAAAGTTCATGGCCACGACCCAGAACTGGTTGAACAACCTCTCGCTCCGTGTAAGCTACGGTACCTCCGGTAACCAAAACGTAGGCTACTATCAGGCCCGTGGGGTTTACGCCACTTCCCGTTACGGCGGTATCACCGGTTTCGCTCCTTCGAGTTTGGCAAACGGTGAATTGCGTTGGGAATCGAGAAACAAGTTCGACGTAGGTTTGGAATTCACGATTTTCAATGCCCTTACCGTTGAATTGGACTACTATAACGACGTAACGAAAGACATGATCTTTAGCCGTCCTCTGTCTTATGCCACCGGTTTCGGTTCGATTGCCTACAATGTAGGTAAGATGCGCAACCAAGGTATCGAATTGCAGTTGAGCGCCATGCTTATCAACCGCAAAAACTTCAAGTGGACCTTTGGCTTCAACCTGACCACCAACGACAACAAGATTCTCAAATTGCCCGGCGGCAACGATATCCGCAACGGTACCATCGGTCTGTTGCGCGAAGGCCGTTCCTCCGCCCAGTTGTACATGGTGGAATGGGCCGGTGCCGACCCTGCTACAGGACGTCCCCGTTGGTATGGTGCCGATGGCCAGTATGTATTCAACTACGGTGAAGCGGCCTACCGTTTTGTAGGTACGAGCGACCCCAAGGTATATGGCGGTATCCAGACCCGTTTCGACTTCTACAATGTAGATGTGAGCTTCCAGTTCAACTACAATGTGGGCAACTACATCTTGAGCAATGACTTGGTTTACCTTGAAAACGAAGGTACCCAAAACGGACAGGTTACCACTTACTACGTATTCGACAACCGTTGGCAACGTCCCGGCGACCGCACCGATGTTCCGCAAATCATAGAAGGCGGAAATAAGGGTTCCCGCAACTTGAGTACTTTCTGCCGTACAGATGGTTCTTACTTCCGTATCAAGTCGATTGTTATCGGTTATACGCTTCCCAAGAAACAATGTGAAAAGATTTTCTTGAAGAGCCTTCGTTTCTACGGCAGCATCGACAACTTATTCACCGCTTGCAGCAAGAACTTCCGCGGTTACGACCCCGAATCCGGTTTGAGTGCGATTCAGACCTCGAACTATCCGGTGCCTGTAAACTATACGTTCGGTATCAATGTCGGATTTTAACAACAAGCGTCGCTAACAATTAAAACAAAAAGGATTATGAAAACGATAAAGAATATAGCCGTATTGTTCGCCTTGGTTCCGGCATTGTTGCTGTCCTCGTGCTCGAAAGAATATCTGGACAGAACGCCGACCACTTCATTGGATACCGAAATGGTATTGAGCAATCCCGACCTGATTCCCCAAACGGTTGTAGGTACGATGCGTATGATGTATTCTTCAAGCTTTGGTGGAAAATACGCCACCATCATGGGAGACATCATGACCGATATGGTAACCTCCGCCGTTCGAGGCAGTAACGGTTCTTTCAAGGAAATGGAAGAATGGAACATCAACCAATCCACTACCGATGTTCTGACACTATGGGGTGTCGGTTATCAGATTGCAGCGGCGGCGGCCCGTACCATCGATGCCTCAAAGAAGCAATTGGCGGATTCGGCCCGGTTGACCACCGCTCAAAGGAACAACCTCAAGAGCGCGCTGGCTTCTTCCTTGACCATCAAGGCCTACACTGAATATTTCCTGACCCAGTATTTCTGTGTGGATGTGAATATCAGTAACGGTGAAACCTATATGTCTCAAGAAACCTATGAAATGCCCGGCAACAACAAATCAACGCCGGTGGGTCTTATCCTTTTGAAGGATCGGGCCTTGACGTTGACAGAAGATGCCAATATGAGCACCTTAAAGGCTACCTACAAATTTATGGAAGAAGAAATAGCGGAAGCTATCGAGTATTTTCAATCTTCCGGCAGCGATGCCTTTACCTTGGCCGGCTCCCGTTATTTCCCGACCTTGTGTGCGGCCTACATGGTTCAGGCGCGTATCTTCCTGGCTCAACATAACTACGAAGCTGCGGCAACCGCAGCCGAAAACGCTTTGGGCAAACTTCCTTCCGGCGCCAACAAAACTTTGATCTCCAAAGCAGAAAACTTATTGAAGGCTTATGGCGAAAATCTGTCGAGCGAAGATGTTTGGAGTTTGAACTACACCAATCAAGACAACTTGTCTGCCAATTCGCTCCAGAACCTGTTCAGCAGTTACGGTTTCAACCCGAGTCCGTACGCCATCAGTTTGTTCCATCAAGAAGACATCCGCTTGATCCTGCACTACGATCAAGTTACCAGAAAATTGCCCGACGATATGAAGTCGTACTGCATGAAATATCCTAACGAAAACGCTGTATTCAACGTACCCATCTTCCGCGTTCCCGAAATTTACCTGGTTCAGGCCGAAGCCTATGCGGGTCAAGGAAAACTTACGGAAGCCAAAGAAGCCTTGTTGGCGGTAATCGGTGCCCGTGATACGTCAGTGGCTGGGGATATGGCGAAAATGGAAGAAAACTACAAAGTGAGTGCAGACAGCATCATGCAGACGATTTTGGACGAAAATGCCCGTGAATTCTTGGGCGAAGGCCATCGTTGGTATGATTTGCGCCGTAACGGTGTTCGTCTGAGCCGTCAAAGCACTACCTCGATTCCTCAATTTCCGACACAATTCCAAAATTATCCCATATCGATTTTTGCCTTGCCCGTTCCCTATGGTGAAACTTCCACCGAACAATGGAAGCATGGCCGCGGTCTATATGACGATGGCTCCAAGGCTTCGACAAACTGGCAGAACAACGCTTGGGATGAACTCGCCGGAGATTCTTACGCCAATACGGTAGAACTCCCTGTTGATGACGGTGAGTACTCGAACCTGCGGTAATCTTTCTCTCTTTAGCAAAAAAGCGCGTGGAATTCCCTCCACGCGCTTTTTTTTGTATCTTCGCAATCCTTTGTTTAAGATGTTATGCCACGTTTTTTAGGAAGCAGCCTGTCTAAGAAAATCGCCGTGATTCCCTATATGAACCGGTGGTTTGTCTTTACCTTCGACCTCTTGGTTTCGGGGCTCTGCGCCATGGCTTCCTATGCCTCGGTGAGCACCCTTTTCGACTTGACCGTATTGAGGGAAACGATATGGATGATCGGTTGCCTCGGCCTTTTTGCCGGCGCGGTGGGATTCCTGCTGTTCAAGACCTACAAGAATATCGTACGCTATTCTTCCTTTCAGTCTATCTGGCGCATCGCCGCGGCGGTGGTCATCAAGATGCTTTTCGTTACGGCGGCTTATCTGTTCAACCGCACTTTTCTGAAAACAGACCAGCTTTTGGCCGCCATCTTGTTGGATGCGCTCCTGTCTTTCTTTATTTTGGTGCTGGTACGCCTGATTGTGGTGGTGTTCTATAACTACACGATTGCCGAGTTTACCCAATCGAAGCAAAAGGTTTTGATTTACAGCACCGACTTAAACGACATCACGCTCACCAACCTGCTCAACCTCAACACGCAGTCGAACTATACCGTTGCCGGTTTTTTGTGCTTTGCCTCCAAAAACGGCACCTACTCCATCGGCACACTGCCGGTGTTTGTGGTGGAAAAGACCTCCGCCCTGCGTAAAATCGTGGATAAGGAGGAAATTCAAGGCATCTTGTTTACCCAACAGAAAGACATCATTGCGGAACGCAACCGGCTTATCGCCTATTGCCTTGAAAAGAAACTGAATACCTTTACGATTCCGTCTATCGGCAAATGGCAGCATACGACACCCCAGTTGCGAAACCTTGACATCACCGACCTTTTGGGTCGGGAGGAGATTCATATCAACACCGACAAAATCGAACAGGATTTCAAGGATAAGACTATTTTGGTAACGGGAGCCGCCGGTTCCATCGGCAGTGAACTCTGCCGGCAGATCGCCGCGTTCAAAATCCGTAAACTGGTGTTGCTGGACAACTGCGAAACCGGCCTGCACAACCTCCGTCTGGAACTGGAAGAAAAGTTTCCTAATCTGGAATTAGGCGTGATGATCGGCGACGTGCGTTCCAACGACCGATTGAACTTTGTTTTTGAACGGCATCTGCCGCAGATTGTTTTTCATGCGGCGGCATACAAGCACGTGCCCCTGATGGAGGAAAACCCCAACGAGGCCTTCTTGGTGAATGCCGTCGGCACACGCAACATAGCCCATGCCGCTTTGGATTACGGCGTGGAAAAGTTTTTGATGGTATCGACCGACAAAGCCGTGAACCCCACCAATGTGATGGGGGCATCGAAACGTTTGGCGGAAATCTACGTGCAAAGCCTCAACCAGGCCGTAAAAGAAGGGCTTCTGCCGGGCAAAACAAAGTATATCACGACCCGTTTCGGCAATGTATTGGGCAGTCAGGGCTCAGTGATTCCGCTCTTCAAGGCCCAAATCGAAAAAGGCGGGCCGGTAACCGTGACCCATCCCGAAATAACACGCTTCTTTATGACTATCAGGGAAGCCTGCCTACTGATGCTGGAAGCCTCCGTAATCGGAAACGGCGGCGATATTCTGGTGTTCGACATGGGCACGCAGGTCAAGATAGCCGACCTGGCCAAGAAGATGATTCAGCTTTCGGGACAGGAAGAAAGCGGTATCAAGATAGAATACACCGGCTTGCGCCCCGGCGAAAAACTCTATGAGGAAGTGCTCGGCGCGGAGGAATACACCCGCCCCACCTCGCACGAAAAGATACGTATCGCCAAAGCGGACACTTACGTATTCAACGACCTGCAGCCGCTCTACAACCGTTTGGGGGATGCCGCCCGTGCCTGCCGGAGCGAAGAGGCGGTAAGGCTGGCAAAAGAAATTGTGCCGGAATATATCAGCAATAATTCCGAATTTTCGAAATTCGACCGCAAATAAGCCTTTTGGCAGGTTTTTCCCTTGCGTTCCTACTCTTTGTCTGTTTCCGGATTTTCGGGGGCTGAAAGCTGCGCTTCGTCGAATTTGGCTTTCATCGTGGGATTGCCCCGGGTAAGTTTCTTGATGGAGAGGTCTTCCACCTTGTCGTTGGCCAGCCGCAGATTGTTTTCCGAACCGATCAGCGCGTCCTTTATCTTCTGCAGGT
>CAMWTX010000072.1 GCA_947177315.1 uncultured Bacteroidales bacterium
ATAACGATGGAAAGGTCGTAGCCGGATTTCTTACGCATCCTGTCCAAGGCCTCCAGAATCTCTTCCTTGCGGTCGATGGCCTGCTGCCTTTCCAACACCGAACATTGGCTGATGCTGATGCGGTAACGCCCGATAAGGAATTCCTTCATATCGTTCTTGGCGATTTCCTCGGTGGTCATATTGCCGATGTCCGAACCGGCCTTGAGCAATTCCATGCCGTATTCCTGCACATCCACCCCGGCTATCTTCGACAGGTACTGCGCCATTTCCCGGTCGTGCTCGGTGCAGGTGGGCGACTTGAACAGCACCGTGTCCGAAAGGATGGCCGAAAGCATCAGACCCGCTATTTTGGGCGGTATGGCCACCTGACGGTGCAGGTGCATGTCGGCCACAATCGTGCAGGTGCAGCCCACCGGATCCTGACGGGTAAAGATGGGGTCGTTGGTCTGGATGCCGCCCAAACGGTGGTGGTCTATGATTTCCACAATCTTTGCCATTTCCACGCCTTCCACGGCCTGGCTGCGCTCGTTGTGGTCCACCAATATCAATTTGGTCTTTTCGGGCACCATCGCCGACTCGCTGCTGACAATACCCACCAGCTTGTTGTTCTCCACCACGGGATAGTAGCGGTGCCTGTGTTTTTCCATCACGCCCTTGATGTCGCTCAGCATTTCGGAGGGCTTGAAACGCACCACTTCGGTCTGCATGATGGACGACACCGGCACGCACTGATTGATCAGGCGGGCGCAGGTATAGGTATCGTAGGGCGCCGAGAGAATCACCACTTTCTTCGCCACCGCCGCTTCCATCACCTCGGCGTCAGGCTTGCTGTCGCCCGTAAGCAAGAGACAGGTGGCACCGCCTTCGATGCACGCCATCAGAATTTCGGTAACGCGGTCGCCCACCAGAATCACATCCTCGGGCTTTACGCTGTTCTGAACCGTCTGCAGGCTACCGGCGGCAATCCGCACTTCGCCCGAAACGATTTCGTCCATGCGCTCCTCTCCGGTTTCAACGGCGGCGTCGCACACGTGCGCCAGTTCCCGAAGGCTAACCTTCACGTCTGCAAAACTCTGCATCCCGATATCCTCAAAATACCGCTTGGCCACATCGCTCACGGTAACCATCCCCACCAGATCGCGATTGTCGTTGACCACGGGAATCGATTTCACGCCGTCCCGGCACATGATCTGCGCCAGCTCGCGCAGGTTCTGCCTTTCGTTTATCGTCAGATCCCAGGGCATCGAAACATCCGCCACCCTCGGATAGACGTCCGAAAGCAATATCGGGGCTTCGGCATGGAAATACTGCAGGGCGAAGGCGGTTTCCCTATTGATGGAGCCCGCCCTAGCCGGCACCACGTTCATGCCCAATTCGGTCTTGAGATGCGCGTAGCTGATGGCGGCGCAAATGGAATCGGTGTCGGGATTACGGTGCCCGATGGCGTAGATAGGACGTTGCTTGTTCATGTCCATGCGTTTTGGAACTCGTAAAGATACGGAAAAAAGGTTTATCTTTGCGCGCAATACAGACTATTGCCATGAACAAAGAGACTATCCGGATTAAAGACAAGGATTTCAAGCCTTATCTTCCGGCGCAGGAATTAGACCGGATCATCAGCGAATTAGCCGATCGTATCAACCGGGATTATGCGGGAAAATCGCCTATCCTGCTCACGATGCTCAACGGGGCGTTCATGTTCGCCGCCGATTTGGTCAAGAAAATCACGCTCGATTGCCGCATTTCGATGGTAAAGGTATGTTCTTACCAGGGAATGCAGAGCACCCACAAGGTGCAGGACCTGATAGGGCTTCAGGAAAGCATCGAGAACGAAGACATCCTCATTATCGAAGACATCGTGGATACGGGCGTCACCATGGAACACGTACTGGAGATGCTCAAAGACAAGAAGCCCAAGAGCGTGGCCATCTGCAGCCTGCTCTTCAAGCCCGACAAATTCACCAAGAGCTACAAGGTGGATTATATCGGCAAATCCATTCCCAACGAATTCGTGGTGGGCTACGGTTTCGACTACGACGGATACGGACGCAACCTGCCCGATATCTACAGCGTTGCCGAATAACGCGCCCACGCAAACATTCTACCAAACAAAGGCAAAACCATGTTGAATATCGCACTCTTCGGCCCTCCGGGTGCCGGAAAAGGAACACAGAGCGAAAAACTCCTTGCCAAATACGGCTTGCTTTACATCTCCACCGGCGATATGCTCCGTAAGGAAACCGCGTCCGGTTCGGAACTGGGGCAGGAAATCAACCGGATTACCTCCCAGGGACATTTGGTGTCGGACGAACTGATCATGCGCATCATCCGCAAGACCGTATCGGAAAATCCCCACTCCAAAGGCATCCTCTTCGACGGCTTTCCCCGTACGCTGAGCCAAGCCGTTCTTTTGGAAGAATATATCAACGAACTGCATACCAAATTCTTCGGTGTATTGAGCCTGGAAGTTCCCCGGGAGGAACTCATCACGCGGCTCATCAACCGGGGCAAGGTGTCGGGGCGCAACGACGACAAGGAGGAGGTGATTCTGGAACGCCTCAAGGAATACGAAGCCAAGACCTTGCCCGTAGCCGACTACTTCCGCAAGAAAAACTGCTACTACCCCGTAAACGGCACCGGCTCGCTCGATGAAATCTTTGACCGCCTGGTGCAGCAAATCGAAAAACACGCCTGAAACCTTATGGAAAACACTCCGCGCATAGATGATGTAAAAGCGGCCCTGAGCCATGTCATGGATCCCGAACTGGGTTCCGACCTGGTGAGCCTCAACATGATACAGAATATCGCCATCAAGGGCAAGACCATCGCTTTCGACCTGGTGCTCACCACCCCGGCCTGTCCGCTCAAGAAAGTGCTGAGCGACAACTGCACGGCGGCGATAGCGCAATATATCTCGCCCGAATACAAGGTGGAAATCAACCTGACCTCTTCCAAACGGGAAGCCCCGGCCACCGACCTGCAGCAACTTTCCAAAGTAAAGCATATCATTGCCGTAGCCTCCGGAAAAGGCGGCGTGGGCAAGTCGACCGTGGCGGCCAACCTCGCCCTGGCGCTTGCCAAAAGCGGCAAGAAGGTGGCTTTGGTGGATGCCGACATCTACGGACCGTCCATCCCCACCATGTTCGCCTTGGAAAACGTGCAGCCGCAGGGCATCCAGGTGGGAGAACAGACCTTGTTGCTGCCGGTGGAGAAATACGGCATCAAACTCATTTCCATCGGTTTCTTCGTAGATGCCGACAAAGGCCTGCTGTGGCGCGGGCCGATGGCCTCCAATGCGCTCAAACAGCTCTTTACCGAAACCAAATGGGATGAAATCGACTATATGGTGGTGGATTTGCCTCCCGGAACGGGCGATATCCATATCACGCTCGCGCAGATGCTGCCCATCAGCGGCGTGGTGATGGTTTCCAGCCCGCAGCAGGTGGCGATCGCCGACGTGAAACGTGCCGCACAGATGTTTCAGGCCGTCAAGATTCCCATGCTGGGCATGGTGGAGAACATGGCGTATTTCGTGCCGGACGATATGCCGGAAAAGAAATATTACATCTTCGGAAAAGGCGCTTTCGAAAGCTATGCGGCGCAGATGGGATTCCCCGTTCTGGCGGAAATCCCGATGACCGAGGCCACCGCCCAAAGCGGCGATGCCGGCATGCCCGAAGTGTTGCGCGAAAACAGCCCCGTGGGAGAAGCCTTTATGAAACTGGCGCAAAAAATCATGGATTCAAGGAGCTGTTAATTCATTAAAGAAAAACTTTTAATAAAACAAAGTAATAAAAACAAAATCAAAGAATAAAAAGACAATGGATAGTCAAGAAAAATTAGCCGTCATGGAAAAAGTACGGCAGATCATCGAAACCCGTATGCGCCCTGCCCTGCAAGCCGACGGCGGGGATATTTCGTTTGTAGATATGAGCGACGACATGGTGGTGAGCGTGCGCCTGCACGGTGCCTGCGGAACCTGCCCCCGCGCCCAGATGACCCTCAAGCAAGGTGTGGAAGTGGCCATCCGCAGCGAAATCCCGGAAGTGAAAGAAGTGGTGGCGGTAGGTTTCTAAGCGCGCCTGCCCTGCTTTTAAGAAGCCGGTAAACGTTCCGTTTACCGGCTTCTTTTATATGCGGCGGGTATTTCGGTGTCTTCCGCCAGAACCGTATTGCTCAAACGGATAACGGGAGGCGTCTGACGGCGCTTATAGGCATTCTTATAGAACAGGTCGAGCACCTTGCGGGTGATTTCCTTATCCACGCCCTCCTTGATGATTTCTTTCTCGTCTTTCTTCTCTTCCAGATGCAGGCGGAGAATCTTTTCTATCGTATCGTAAGGCGGCAGCGAATCGCTGTCTTTCTGACCGGGACGCAATTCGGCGGAAGGAGCTTTGTCGATGCAGTTCTGCGGAATAACCTCCTTCTTGCGGTTGATGTAATGCGCCAAGGCGTAAACCTGGCTCTTGTACAGGTCGCCTATCACCGACATGCCGCCGCATAAATCGCCGTACATCGTGCCGTAACCGCAAGCCGACTCGCTCTTGTTGGAGGTGTTGAGCAACATCGCCCCCGTTTTGTTGGCCGCCGCCATCAACAGGTTTCCGCGGATACGCGCCTGCAGGTTTTCTTCCGCCAGGCCGAAAGGCGTTCCCTTGAAAACGGGCGACAACTGCTTCATAAAAGTCTTATACAAGGGCTCTATCGGAATAATCTCGTAATAAATCTGCAGGTTTTCGGCTTCCTGCACCGCATCGTTCACCGAATGGTCGGTAGAAAACTGCGAGGGCATCATCATGCCGAACACGTTTTGCCGCCCCAGGGCTTCCACCGCCAAGGGCAATACCACCGCCGAGTCGATACCGCCCGAGAGCCCGATGACCGCCTTCTTGATGCCGTTATGCTTGAAATAATCGCGGATACCGCACACGATGGCATCGTGAATCAAGGCGATTTCCTTGTCTGCGGCAGTCTTGCGAACCGGCTTAAACGCATCCTCCGTGTCGAAAGTGGAGGAATACGCCTTGAAATAAGGATATTGCAGGCAGCATTCGCCATGACGGTAATAGGCGGAAGCTCCCGTAAGCACCCGGCACGCCTGGCCGCCGCTCTGAGCCACATACAGCATCTGCCCAAACATCGCCGCCAACTGTGATACAAAGCGGGCGCGGTCTTTTTCACTTTCCGCCATAAAAGCACGGGCATCGAGAAAAATCCCCATATCCGCCTCCCGGAGCGTTTCCACATCCGAACCGGCTTGCAACATGAAAAGGCTCGACAAATACGCCACCAGAATCCGGGTGTCCTTGAACTCGAACATATTGCCCTGCAACCCGCCTTCGCATTCGGGAAACTGGTTCACCGAAAACTGGATACATCCATCCCAGGCCGCACAGAGCGAAGGAATGAAAGAACCGTCCAAGGCAAAGGGCGTATCGAACACCAAAGCGGTGCCCCGCGTGGTTTCCCGCACCAGTTTTTTCTGCAGACGGGCAATCTTGTCGGAACACTCCGTATATTCCAGCAAAGACTTGGGTTCAAAGCCGCACAAGGCATCGGTGGGAATCACCGCCAAATCGGCTTTCTCCCGACATGCCTTTTTATAAAAATCGCTGATTTTCTTAAAATTCTCCTCCCATGCTCCGGGAAAGAACGCATCTTGCAAAACTGAAATTTTCATTTTTCCAATCTCCCGTTAAAACATCACGCCTAACAGCAAGCCCACCTGCTGGTTGTTGTAAGAGGGCTTATCCAAGGTATAGTAAAACTTTTTCGCTTTTATGGGACGCACAAAGCCATAATGGTATTCCAAGCCGATAATCAGGTTGACCCGGCGAGCCACCTGGTAATTATACCCGAACTGCAACACCCCGGCCACGTTCATCAGACGGCGAGTCTCCTTTTCTTCCCGCCCCTTGTATTTGAACACGCCGTCCAACTTACTGCCGTTGATTTCGATAGGCCCTTTGTAAATATCTTTATACCTGTATTTCAGCCCGAAACCCGCATTCAATCCCCCCGAAAAGAAAACAGAGCCCCGGCTGTTCGCAAAATTACGGGTCTGCCATTTTACCCGAACCGGAACCTCCAGATACGTAAAGGAATACGACCTTTCATGCTGCACCTTGTCGATTTCCGTAAGGTGCAGGCGACCGCCAAAAGTGTTCAAGGCCAGCCCTACCCCAAAATACAGACGCCCGATAAACCGCATGTCGAACATCAGCGTAGGCGTGAGGTTCACATTCACACCCGAACGCGAATACGGCTTATCGATGGAACTGAGCCAGTTGATGACGGGAGTGGCATAAATGCCTATATGCAGGAAACCTTCCTGGCTCGGTCTGGAGGGAGGTATCGACTTTTCGGGTTTCGAAGCGGCCGGTTCCGCCGGTTTCTTCGGAGGTGGATTCTGCGTTTTTTTCGGATTGGCGCTTTGCGGCCGGCCACCTGCCGTCTGCGTCATAGGCCCCGAAGCGTTTTTTTCCTGCCGGGCCGGCACCGTTACGGGCGATGCCGTCTTTTCCTCTTTCGCCAAGACCCAGGAAGGGCTGTCGATAAAGCGCGTGTTGCCGCTCTGGGCATAAGCACACGACACACACAACAGGATAAATATCGAGAATACGGGGCTTTTCATAATTTTACGTAATTTTGGAACCTGACAGCGCAAGCCGAACACTCGCCTGCCCAAATATGCAAATGTACATCAAATCTTCATTCTTCCACTTGCTTTTCTGCCTTTTGTTGCTGATGCCCTGCCGGGTCTGCGGGCAGATGCTCAAAAGCGCGGGCGATGAGAACCTGCATTTCGGGCTTTCGATCGGCGGAGCATGCAATACCACCTTTCCCGTTTCGGGCGCATGGGATTTCGGCACGCCGCAAACCAAAATCGGCGTTACCGGCGGTGCTTTCTTCCAACTGGATTTCGCCAAACGTTTCTTTGCGCATTTCGAAGTGAACATTTCCGGACGGCGGCTTCTGGCCAATGGCACATCCGCCGATACCTCCATCCGCAATTTCGACCTCTCCTACCACTACACCAACATCAACGTTCCCTTGGGACTGGGCGTATCGTTCTTTCCAGCCTCCAGTTCCTTTAACGTTTCGTTCATCGCCTGCGCGGTGGTGGGGCTTCCCCAGCATAACAAAAGCCAAATCAGCGTGAACCGCCAAGATGTGGAAAAATCGCTGAACATCGCCAATATCGGAGGTTTGGCGGAATTGCGGCGCAAATACGAAATCATCTTTCTGGCGTTCCGCTACGAATTTTCCGGAACCGCCTTGTTCAAATAC
>CAMWTX010000073.1 GCA_947177315.1 uncultured Bacteroidales bacterium
GCTCTCTATCGCATGAACAGCTTGTAAATTCCTACGACAACACCATTCTCGAAACAGACCGTTTCCTTGCCGGGCTTATCGCACGTATCCGCCATCGGAACGCCATTCTCATCTACATTTCCGACCACGGCGAAAACATGGGGGAACAAGGCGAGTACCTGCATGCCACCGGGTATGAACCCACGCATCATCCTGCCTGCCTGATATGGTATTCCGATGCTTATGCCGGAAATTTTCCGGAAAAAATCCATGCATTGAAAACAAACCGTAATAAAAACGCGAACACCGACGCCATGTTCCATACCGTTATCGATGCCGCCCTGCTCAGAACCGATGCGAACGACCCCGAAAGAAGCCTGTTCCACGACCGTTCCGCCCGATAAGAACACCATGCTTTGATCATACGTCAAAAAAAAGTAAATTTGCCTAACAATTGTTACTAAAATGGACTTAGAAAGAATTCTTACGATTCCCGGCAAGCCTTCGCTCTACCGCTTGATAAGCCAGAGCAAGGTTTCCGCCATTGTGGAAAACCTGCAAGACCAGAAAAGGATGCCCGTTTTCGGTTTGGAAAAAGTGAGCTCCCTGGCAGAAATAGCCATCTACACCCAAGAGGGCGAAATGGGGTTGCCCAAGGTTTTCCGCGCCATGCACAAGGTGCTGGACGGCAAAAAGACAGAGGACATGGCGCAAATCAAGAACCTCAAGGAGTATTTTGCCCGGTTCGTGCCCGATTTCGATACTGAACACGTCTATGACAGCAATATCAAGAAGGTGCTGGCATGGTACAACCTTTTGCTGGAAAACGGCTTGGTTGACCAGGAGCTTTCCGAACGCGAAAAGGCGCAGATAGAAGGCATGGAAAAGCATGAGGCCGAAGAAGCCGCCCAAGCGGAAGCCAAACCGGCCAAGGAAAAGGCGGAGAAAGCCGCCAAACCAGCCGCGAAAGCCAAGAAAACGGAAGCCAAGGTAGAAAAACCGGCTGCGGAAAAAGCGGAAAAAACCGCCAAGGCCGCTGCCAAACCGGCTGCGAAAACCGCCGCCAAACCCAAGGCCGCCGCAAGCGCCACCACCAAAGGCAAAGCCACGGTAAAGAAAACTTCGGCCAGTGCGAAATAAACAAATCATTGATTTTACGGTGCTGCGCCGTCAAACGCCGGCACAGGGTTTTACCCGTCTTTTATTACAGACAGACTGCAAGCTGCCCGAGATTGTTCCCGGGCAGTTTGTGCAAGTACAGATACCCTCTTCGATTCACGGATGGCTGAGGGTTCCCATCTCCATTCATTTTGCCGATGCCTCCCAATCGCAAATCGGGCTGTTGGTGCAGGAAGTGGGCAAGGGTTCGGGCTTTATCGCAAGCCTGAAAGAGGGCGAAAAAGTAAATCTCGTCTTGCCGCTCGGCAACGGCTTCTCGTTGCCGGAAACACAAAACGGAACATCGGGCCAACCGCCACAGGCTCTCCTGGTGGGCGGCGGTTGCGGCCTGGCTCCCCTGTATTTCTTGGGTTTGAAACTTAAGGAAAGAGGCATTCCTTTTCATTTTCTGTTAGGCGCCCGAAGCAAGGAACGCCTGGTGTTGCAGGACGAATTGGAAAAAACAGCGCCCGTGGAGATATGCACCGAAGACGGCAGCGTGGGTTTCAAGGGCTTGGTGAGCGAACATCCGCTCTGGAAAGAAAAGGCGTATTCGCACGTTTATACCTGCGGCCCTACGCCCATGATGAAAGCCGTGGCGCGCTTGGCCCGGCAGAGGGGCGCATACTGCGAGGTAAGCCTCGAAAACATGATGGCTTGCGGCCTGGGTGCCTGCCTTTGCTGCGTGACCCCCACCGCCGACGGGCACAACACCTGCGTCTGCACCGAAGGCCCGGTGTTCGACAGCCGCCATCTCGACTGGCAATAAAGGCATCTTATGGAAACGCGTACAAACATAGGTTCTCTGGAACTGAAAAATCCGGTGCTGACAGCTTCCGGCACTTTCGGCTACGGGCTTGAATTCTGCGACTTTATAGATTTGAACGCCTTGGGCGGCTTTATCGTGAAAGGCACCACGGCCAAGGCACGCGAAGGCAACCCCTATCCGCGCATGGCCGAAACACCGCTGGGCATGCTGAATGCCGTGGGTTTGCAGAACAAGGGCGTGGATTACCTCATCTCCCATATCCTGCCGCAAATCAAGCAAAAGATAGACTACACGCAGAAAATTCCCACCCGTCTTATCGTAAACGTTTCGGGCTCGACGATGGAAGAATACGTGGAAGTGGCGCAGAAGCTGGATGCCTGCGCGGAAGTGGACGCCATCGAGGTGAACATCTCCTGCCCCAACGTAAAGCAGGGCGGCATGGCTTTCGGCACGGTGCCGGCCATGGCCGCGGAAGTGACCCGGGCCGTGCGCAAGGCCTTTAGCCGCTGCATGATCGTGAAACTCTCGCCCAACGTTACCGATATTGCCGCCATGGCGGAGGCCGTGGAAGGCGCGGGCGCGGATTCGGTATCGCTCATCAACACACTTTTGGGCATGGCGGTGGATGTGGAAAGGCGCAAGCCCGTGCTGAGCACCGTTACCGGCGGGCTTTCGGGCCCGTGCGTGAAGCCGGTGGCCCTCCGCATGGTATGGCAGGTGGCCAAGCGGGTAAAGATTCCCGTTATCGGCATAGGCGGCATCTGCAACACCACCGACGCCCTGGAATTCCTGATGGCGGGGGCGAGCGCGGTGGAAATCGGCACCGCCAATTTCGTGAACCCTGCCGTTACGCAGCAAATCGCCGAAGGATTGCAGGAATACGGCGTTCAAAAAGGCATGGCCGACCTCCGGGAAATCATCGGCATTATTTAATGTTTTGCAATGAGAAAAAAGAAAAACCAGTCTTCTACCCATAAAAACAATTCTTCCAAAAGAAAACGGGGCGAACGCGAGGCCAAGCGCCAAAGTTCGCGGCAACGGCAAAGCAGGCGCGACAAGCGCGAGAGCCGCCGCCGGCACATTCCCGAAAGTCTCCGCAGCTATATCACCGGCGTGGTGGATATGAAATCCACGGGCAAGGCCTATATCCTGCCCGACAACAAAGAGCTGGAAGACATTCTGATTATGCCCAACAACGTGGGGCACGCACTGCACGGCGACCATGTGCGGGTGCTGATTTTTCCGCAACGGAGCAGCATGCGCCATATCGAAGGGCAGATTACCGAAGTGCTCAAACGCAACAAGCAGAATATTGTGGGAACCGTGGAATTTTCGGGCCGGTACGCCTATCTGGTTCCCGACAGCCAAAACATGAGGGTAAGCGTGATGCTGCCGCCCGATGCCCTGCGCGGTGCCAAAGAGGGGCAGAAAGCGGTGGCGCGCATCGTAAGCTGGCCGCCCCATCTGAACAGTCCTATCGGCGAGATTACGGCGGTATTGGGCGAACCGGGCAACAACGATGTGGAGATGCAGAGCATTCTGGCCGAATTCGACTTTCCGCTCGAATATCCCAAGGAAGCCATCCGGCAGGCGCAGAAGATGAACGGGAACGTTACGCCCAAAGACCTCAAGGAACGCCGCGATTTCCGCAACACCTACACCTGCACCATCGACCCTGCCGACGCCAAGGACTTTGACGATGCCCTCTCCTACCGCCTCCTGGAAGACGGCACGATGGAAGTGGGCGTGCATATAGCCGACGTGAGCCATTTCGTAAAGCCGGGAACGCCCATCGACCGCGAGGCCTACCAGCGGGGCACATCGGTGTATCTTGTGGATAGAACCATCCCCATGTTGCCCGAACGCCTCTGCAACGACCTCTGCTCGCTCAATCCGGATCAAGACCGTTTCTGTTTCAGCGCGGTGTTCAAGATGGACGCGCAGGCCAACGTGCTGGACTGCTGGCTGGGCAAGGGCATCATCCATTCCAACCGCCGCTTTACCTACGAGGAAGCGCAGAGCATTCTGGAAGAAAACGGGCTGGCCGCAAGCGATACCGAAAGGAAAACCCCGGCCAAAAAGACAAAAAAGACAGGCAACAGGCAGGATATCGAGGCGGTCTGCGCCCTGTTCAGACTTTCCGACATCTTGCGTGAGAAACGTTTCAAAACGGGCTCCATCAATTTCCATTCGCAGGAAGTGCGCTTTAAACTTGAGCCCGAAACGGCCAGACCCTTGGGCGTGTATATCAAGGAGAGCAAGGAAAGCAACCATCTCGTGGAGGAATTCATGCTGCTGGCCAACCGCCAGGTGGCGGAGAAAGTGGGCAAGGTACGCGGCAAAGCCACCGCCAAGACCTTCGTTTACCGAATCCACGACGAGCCGAATCCCGAAAAGGTATCGGCCCTGTCGCTGTTCGTGGGCAAATTGGGCTATAAGATGAACCTCAAGAGCCGCGCCGGACTGGTGAAGTCTTTCAACAACCTGCTGGAGGACATTCACGGAAAGGCCGAACAGAACATGATCGAAAGCATCGCCATCCGCACGATGGCCAAAGCCTGCTACTCGACCCACAACATAGGCCATTACGGGCTTTCGTTTCCTTTCTACACCCATTTTACCTCGCCTATCCGCCGCTATCCCGACCTGATGGTGCACCGTCTGCTGGAACGCTACCTGCAAGGCGGCCAAAGCGTGGACCAGGACGAATACGAAGACTACTGCCGCCACAGTTCGGATATGGAAAAACGCGCCGCCGAGGCCGAGAGGGCTTCGGTCAAATACAAGCAGGCGGAATTTCTGTCGGACAAGGTGGGACAGGTTTTTTCGGGCGTTATTTCGGGCGTGAGCAAATGGGGTCTGTACGTCTGTCTGGACGAGAATTATTGCGAAGGCATGGTGCCGCTCCGCTCGCTCAACGACGACCGCTACGAACTGGACGAAGACAACTACCGCGTGGTGGGCGTTCACACAGGACAGACCTACCGATTAGGGCAGCCGGTGCGCATCAAGGTTCAGGAAATCGACATGAACCGCAAGCAGCTTACGTTTTCTTTCGTGCGGTAAAATATCTTATCGGTAAGGGGTTATTCGTAACGCAAGGCCTCGATGGGATCGAGGTTCGCCGCTTTCTTGGCCGGATACCAGCCGAAGAACACCCCCGTTACGGTGCAGACCGCAAACGCCAGCAGAACCGACCAAGGCTGCACAAAAATAGGCCATCCGGCCAGCTGTTTGACCGCCAAAGAAGCCAGGATGCCGAGCAAGACGCCCAGGATGCCGCCGCTGACACTGATAAACACCGATTCGATGAGGAACTGCCAGAGGATATGACGCCCCTTGGCTCCGATGGAAAGCCTCAGGCCGATTTCTTTGGTACGCTCGGTTACCGAAACATACATGATGTTCATGATGCCGATGCCGCCCACCAGCAACGAAATGCCGGCGATGCTGGCCAACAGCACCGTAAGCAGGTTGGTGGTGGAGCTGAGCATATTGCTGAGTTCTTCCTGCGAACGGACTTCAAAATCGTTGTCCGCGTCTTCCTGCAAGGCATGGTTGCGGCGCAGGATGGCGGTAATCTGTTCGATGGCGGCCTGGCTCTCCTCTTCCTTGACCGCACTGGCGAAAAGCCCCCGCAGATACGTAACCGCAAGGATTCTCTTCTGCACCGAGGTATAGGGCGCCAGCACCAGATCGTCCTGGTCCTGCCCCATGCTGTTATAGCCTTTTTTCTTGAGGATGCCGATAATCTTGAAGGGCGTGGAATTGAAACGGATGGTTTTTCCCAGCACTTCTTCGCCCTCCTCGAAAAGATTGTTGACCACGGTCTGCCCCACCACACACACTTTCGCCAGAGAGCGGATGTCTTCTTGACCGAACATCTCGCCCTGCGCCACTTCCAGCTTGCGTATATCCATATAATCGCCGCTGACCCCGTAGAGCGTGGAGGGCGTGTTCTTGGAACCGTAGATGAACTGTCCGCTGCTGCTGGCCATCGGCGATACATGGCTCAACAAGGTGGCGTCTTTCTTGATGTCTTCGTAGTCCTTGAGCTTGAGGGTCTGCATCTCGCCCGCACTGAGCCTTACCCCGCCGGCACGCCGGTTGCCGGGAAAGACCATGATTACGTTGGAGCCCATTTCGGAAATCTGCGCGCGTATGCTCTGCTTGGAACCCTGCCCGATGGCCAGCATCGTGATTACCGACGACACGCCGATAATAATGCCCAGCATCGTCAGGAAGCAACGGAACTTGTTGCTTTTTAACGAGCGGAACGCCATTTGTATCAAATTCTTCCAATTCATCTGTGGGAAAAGTTAAAGGGCTTCCTATTCTTCTTTTTCTTTGGGAAGCGATTCCAAAACGGTTCTTGCCGAACGGATGTTTTCGTTGCGGCGGTCTTCGGTAACGCGCCCGTCCCTGAGCACGATGTTGCGGCTGCTGAAGCCCGACAGCTCGGGATTGTGCGTAACGAACACGATTGTTCTCCCCTCCCGGTGCAAATCCTGAAAGAGGCTCAATATCTCGTAGGAAGTACGGGAATCGAGGTTTCCGGTGGCTTCGTCCGCCAAAATCAGCACCGGTTCGTTCACCAAGGCGCGGGCAATGGCCACCCTTTGCTGCTGGCCGCCCGACATCTGGTTGGAACGGTGCCCCATGCGGTCGGCCAGCCCCACCTTGCACAGGGCTTCTTCGGCACGCTGACGGCGTTTGGCGGCATTGACCGACTTGTTGTAAAGCAACGGCAGCTCCACATTCTCGAGCGCGGTGGTTTTGGCAAGCAGGTTATACGACTGGAACACAAAACCGATTTTCCGGTTCCGTATATCCGCCCGCTGGTTCTTGTTCATGCTGCGCACCGAAATCCCGTCCAAGCGGTATTCTCCCGCCGTGGGCGTATCGAGGCATCCCAACACGTTCAGCAAGGTACTCTTTCCCGAACCGCTGGTGCCCATAATGGTAACGAACTCGCCTTCTTCTATCTCGAAACTCACGCCGCGCAAGGCGTGCACGGTTTCCCCGCCCACCTTGAAATCGCGGCGCAGATCCGAAACCTCTATGATTTTTTTGGAAGCCATGGCACCTTACTTTTTGCGATTGTTGCTGCCGTTCCTGCCCGGAGGTCCCGGCATGAAGGGGCTTCTTGCGGTGGCGGAACCCGTTTCCTTGGCTCCGGCAACACCCATGCCCACACATACCTCATCGCTCTCTTTGAGGCCTCCCAGAACCTCGTAATAGATACGGTCGGAAACGCCCACGCGAACCATCTTCGGCTGTAAGGCCGGTTCGCCCTCGCCGGCATCGGGGTTCATCACAAAAACGATTTTCCGTTCACCGCCCAAAGAGTCCGCAGCGTTTCTCCCTTGGGGA
>CAMWTX010000074.1 GCA_947177315.1 uncultured Bacteroidales bacterium
GTGGTGGTGGACGGGGTGAATTCCACGGGTGCGGTGGTGATTCCGCTTTTGCTCAAACGCTTGGGTGTAAAGACGGTTCACGCGATGAACAACGATTCGATGGGGCATTTTGCGCATAATCCCGAACCGCTTCCGGCCAATCTGCAGGATTTGGCGGCCAAGGTAAAGAAAAGCAAGGCGCACCTGGGCATTGCCGTTGACCCGGATGTGGACCGTCTGGCTTTCGTTTGTCAGGACGGCAGCATGTTCGGCGAAGAATATACCTTGGTGGCGGCGGCCGATTACGTGCTGCAGCATAAGAAGGGCACGGCCGTTTCCAATCTTTCTTCCACGCGGGCTTTGCGCGATGTGGCGGAAAAGTACGGTTGCCGATACGTTTCGGCGCCGGTGGGCGAAGTGAACGTGGTGGAAAAGATGAAGAAAGAGAAGGCTGTTATCGGCGGCGAGGGCAACGGGGGCGTTATCTATCCCGAACTGCACTACGGGCGCGATGCCTTTGTGGGGGTGGCCTTGGTGCTGAGTGCGTTTGCCCGTAAGCTGAACGCCGACAAATCGTTTACGATGACCGCATACCGCGATTCCTTTCCCGCTTATGTGATTGCCAAAAAACGGGTGGATGTCAAGGCAGGCATGGATGTGGATAAGATTTTGGCGCAGGTAAGGAAAAACCATGCCAAGGAAAAGATAAACACCGAAGACGGCATCCGCATTGATTTTGAAAAGACGAGGGAATGGGTGCAGTTGCGCAAGTCGAATACCGAACCGATTGTGCGCGTGTATGCCGAAAGCGTTTCGGCCGGCAAGGCCGAAGCCTTGGCCAAACGCTTTACCGACGAAATAGCCGCCTGCATGAAGCCGGCCGCCAAAACGGCGGCGAAACGTGAGGCCAAGAAAAAATAAGGACAATACCCCAAAACTCAAAAACTATGAAGACCATAAACCAAGCCGATTTCAAGGGCAAGAAAGTGTTGGTGCGTTGCGATTTCAACGTGCCTCTCAAGAACGGAACGATTACCGACGACACCCGTATCCGGGAGTGTCTGCCTACGATCAACAAACTGTTGGCCGACGGCGCGGCGGTAATCCTTATGTCGCATCTGGGACGTCCTGCCGGAACGGGCTTCGAGGCCGAATTCAGCCTCACGCCGGTGGCCAAGCATCTGGAAAAACTGCTGGAACGCCCTGTGGTCTTTCCGGGCGATGCCTTTACGCAGGCCACGGTGGATGCCGCCAAAGCCTTGCAGATGGGACAGGTGATGTTGCTCGAAAACTTGCGTTTCATCAAGGGTGAAACCAAGGGAGACGAAGCGTTTGCGCATTACCTGGCTTCGTTGGGCGACACCTACGTAAACGACGCTTTCGGCGCGGCGCACCGCAGCCATTCCTCCACGGCGGTCATCGCCCGGTTCTTTCCCGAAAGCAAGTATTTCGGCTTGTTGATGGCGCACGAAATCGAGAACCTTGAAAAACTCCTGCATCATGCCGAACATCCGTTTACGGCAGTTATCGGCGGTGCCAAGGTGTCGAGCAAGATAGATGTGCTCAAGAACCTGGCCGACAAGGTGGATAACCTCATTATCGGCGGCGGCATGGCCTATACTTTTGTAAAGGCCATGGGCGGCAGGATCGGCACTTCGTTGGTGGAAGACGACAAACTCGAAACGGCGCTCGAAATCCTGGAAACCTTCAAGCGGAAGGGCGTGCGTTTGCTCTTGCCTTCCGATACGCTTTGCGCCGACCGCTTCGACAACGAGGCCGACCGCAAGACCGTGCCGACCGATGCCATTCCCGACGGCTGGATGGGCATGGATATAGGACAAGAAACCATCGCCGCATACGAAGCGGTGTTGAACGAATCCCGCTCGGTGCTTTGGAATGGACCGCTCGGCGTGTTTGAAATGGAAAATTTCAGCAACGGAACGCTGCAGATAGGACGTTGCATCGGAAAGGTTACGGAACGTGGCGGCTATACGGCCGTGGGCGGCGGCGACTCGGTGGCCGCCGTGAACCGTCTTGGGCTGACTAAGGGTATTTCGTATATTTCCACCGGCGGCGGGGCGATGCTGGAATATCTCGAAGGCAAGAAACTGCCCGGAGTGGAAGCTATCTTGGAATAATTTCTCTTGGATTTTTGTCGGCGGAGGGCTTGCAAAGCAAGCCCTCCGCTTTTATTTTATGGCCCTGCCGCTTTTTTATTTTACAGCACATCGCAAGACAGATTCGCCTTCAAGAAAGGCTTCCAGTTGGTCGCCGATGGCTACCGGGCCTACGCCGGGAGGTGTTCCGGTAAAGAGGTAATCGCCGGTGCGGAGGGTCAGAAATTTCGATACGTGGCTGATAAGGCGGTCTATCGTGAAAATCATGTCGGAGGTATTGCCTTTCTGCACGGTCTGACCGTTTTTCTTCATCTCAAAATGCAGGTTCTGCACGCCTTGCGGAAATTTTTCCTTGGGCAGGAACTGCCCGATGGCCGCCGAATTGTCGAATCCCTTGCAGATTTCCCACGGCAAACCTTCCTGACGGCAGTGCCTTTGCAGATCCCGTGCGGTAAAGTCGAAGCCCAGCGTAAGGGCATCATAATAGGAGGAGGCGAATTTGGGTTCGATATTCTTGCCCACCTTACAGATGCGCAACACCAGTTCCGTTTCGTAATGCGGCTCTTTGGTAAAATCGGGAATGAAAAAAGGGCGGTTGCGGATTAAAAGGGCGGTGTCGGGCTTGCAGAAAAAAACGGGTTCCTGCGGTACTTTCGCCTTGAGTTCCTCGATATGTTCCAGATAGTTCTGACCGATGCAGATGATTTTCATGGCCTAAATCTTATTCGGTATCGCCCAAGTCGCTTGCCTCGTTGGAGTTGCGGATCTTGCGGCGTTGTTTGGTTTCGCCTTGGTTGATTTTGTAAGTAAGGCTTACGTAAAGGGCTGTGGAGTTCTTGGGACGGCGTTTGCTGTAGGAAACAAAGCCGTCGCCCGAAACGGTGCGGTTCCACTGCTGGGTGTGGAACAAGTCCTGCACGCGCAGGTTCAGATTCAGGCGTTTGTCGAGAAAGCTCTTGCGCAAGGCCAGCTCGCCCGAAACATTCTGGTCGAAACGGGTCTGTCCCCAATAGGAAGGCCCGCGGTAGCGGCAGGAGAACTGCAGGATAAAGTCCAAGGGAAGGTTTACGGTGGTGTTCAGCTGTGCGCTGTAGCTGAGTCCTTCGGAGGTGGTGGATTCGTCCAGGGCCTTGTCGGAAGTGGTGTTTTGGTAGAGGCTTCCGCTAAGGCTCATGCGCCACCATTTACAGAGCTGTTGTTCCCAAGACAGATCCACGCCGTAGGTATGCCCGTGGGCAAAGTTTCGGAATGTGGCGTTGAGCAGCATTTCGCCTGTGGCGGGGTTGAGGTCTTCGAACTGATAACGCCGGATAAGGTCTTTTTGGTAGCGGTAATATACCGTGGCGTAGAATGAGGAGGATTTGAGGAAAAGCGAATAGTTCAACTCCAAGGAATGGATGTCCTGCGGCTTGAGCTGCGGATTCCCGTAAGAAATGGAGGAGGGGTAGTTGGCATAGTCGATATAAGGGTCCAGATTGTGCGGTCGGGGGCGGTTCACGCGGCGGCTGTAACTGAGCTGCAACTCTTGTTTCTGGCCGAGCTTGTAAGACAGATGCACTGCGGGATAAAAACGAAAATGCTTGTAATCGAAAGAAGTGTCGCCGTTTTCGGTGGATTTGTGCGCACTCATCAAATCGGCTTCGAAACGTCCGCCCACCTGCAAGCTGAACTTGCCGAACTTGCCTTTGAGATTGGCGTACAGCCCGTGGTTGTGTTCGGTGTATTGAAAACGGATGGCGGTGTCCTGAAATTCGTTGATGCGCATATCGTAGCGGCTGGCGGTCTTCTGCCATTGCACTTTGCCTTGGTAGCCCACTTCCAGCGCCAGTTTTTCGTTGAACGGATGCAGGTAGTTGAGCTGGGCGTCAAAATCGATGCCCTCGCGGTCGTTGCGGATGTTCTGCCTGGTAAAGGTGGAGTCGGTAGGCGCATTTATCAGAAGTCGGTCGGTGTAGGAAGTGCTCCGGGGGGCGTGGTAGTTGAAGGTGGCGTCGAACGAGAGTTCCTGCTGGGGTTTGTTGAATTTCTGCAGGTAAGAGATCACGCCTTGTGTGCCGAAAGTGTGCTCCTTGTCGGAAGAGTAGGAAGAGAGGCTGTGGATCAGATGCTTTTCGAACAAGAGCGGGTCATCGCCCTCTTGCGGATCATAGGCATCGGGGCGCGTGGGATCGAGGTAACTGTAGGTGGAGGTGAGCGGACTGCGGTTGCTGCGGTCGTGTTCCCAGCCGTCGAAAGAACCGCTTATCATCAGGCTGCTCTTGGGCGCCAGCCGGAAATCCGCGCCTACCTGCACCTTGCCGCCGAAACCTTGTCGGTTCGAGGTGCTTGTGCCTTGTTCTAACTGCGTGTTGTCGTAAGGAAACAGCGGGTTGTCGCCCCGGTAGCTGGTGCGCGTGGAACGCCCCGAAGAGCCCCCGTTGCGGTAGTTGAAATCCACATTGGTGAACAACGATACCTTTTTGAATCCGAAGTTCAGGTTCGCGCCCAGACTGTGGCGGTTGGCGGTGGAAGTGGAGGCATATACGCTGCCGTTCAGCCCGTTTTTCTTGCGTTCTTTGGTAATGATGTTGATGATGCCCGAAGTACCTTCCGGGTTGTATTTGGCCGAAGGGTTCGAGATGATTTCGATATTGGAGATGTTGTTGGCCGAAATCTGTTCCAGCCCCAGGCCGGAAAGGGTGGCGGGACGTCCGTCGATAAGCACGGTGACGCTTTCGCTGCCTTTCATCGAAACGTTGCCTTCCTCATCCACGCTGATCGAAGGCACGTTCTGCAGCACATCCACGGCTGAACCACCGTCGCTCACCAGGCTCTGTTCCACATTGACCACCTTTTTGTCGAGGCTGTATTCGATGGTGCGTTTCTGTCCGGTAATGGTAACGGCTTCCAGCAGCTGGGCGGCGGTCTTCATGTAAACCGTACCGGCGTTCAGGTTCGGTTTGGCCGAAGTGAGGCGGAAAACCTTACTCATCTGGTCGCTGAATCCCATGGCGGAAAAAACGGTTTGCAGAGGGCGGTTCAAGGGCAGGTTGTCGATGCGGAAAGCGCCTTTGGCATCGGTTACCGCGCCGCTTACAAGTTTTCGCCCGTTGGTGTCATACACCATTACGTTTACGAATTCCAAGGCTTTGTTTTCCCCGTATTCCAGCACCGTGCCCGTATAACTGCCGTTTTGCGCCCGGAGCGCGCTACCGGTTGCTATCAACAAGAGAATGATATGAAAAAAGCGTTTGAAAGGAAATGAAAGCATAGCAAAATCTTGCACCTTGGCTAATAAAGGCGCGCGCAAAAATAGCAAAAAAACGTTTTTGGACGGCGAGTTGCTGCGTTGTAGCCCTTGCCTTGCATCTTACCGCCCAAAAACGTTTTTACCCTTGAAAAGAGATTATATCCAAAAGATTTCGTTTTGCTTCCGCAGCCAGGTAAGTTGCCGTTTGGCATACCGCCGTGTGTGGGTCTTGATGTCGGTGACGGCTTGTTCCAAAGAGATTTTTCCGTCGAAATAGTCGAACAACTCGCGGTAGCCTACGGTCTGCAAGGCGTTCAGTTCGCGGTGCGGATAGAGGGTCTTGGCTTCTTCGAGCAATCCGGACTGCATCATAATGTCCGTGCGCTTGGAAATGCGTTCATGCAATTCCTCCTTGGGGCGGTTCAGAGCGTAACGTTCTATGGCGAAGGGGCGTTGCTTCTTGGCGTTGGTGCGCAGCGAGGAATAAGGCTTGCCGGTGGTGAGGCATACTTCCAGCGCGCGGCGCAGGCGCACGGGATTCTGCAAGTCTATTTGTTCGTAAAAAACTGGGTCTAGTTCCTTGAGTTTAGCTTGCAGCGAGGCGATTCCTTCCTTGGCTTCCTGTTCCTTGAGCTGCTGCCGCAGTTGGGGCGAAGGGTCGGGCAGTTCGTCGATACCATGGCAGACCGCGTTTACATACAGCCCCGAACCGCCTGTCATGATAACGGTATCGTGGCGTTCAAAAAGTTGGTCGAGCAAGGCCAAGGCTTCCTGTTCGTAATGCGAAACGCTGTAATAGCCGAAGATGCTTTTGCTGGCAATGAAATGATGCGGCACGGCGGCCAGTTCCTGCACCGAAGGCCGCGCCACTCCGATATTGAGTTCCTTGTAAAATTGCCGGGAGTCTGCCGAAACGATTTCCGTGCCGGCTTGCAACGCCCATTCTATCGCCAAAGCCGTCTTGCCCGAGGCGGTAGGTCCTTCGATTACTTTCAGGATTTTTTGGGGCATGGCAAACCGAGTTCTTTGCCAATCTTGAGCATCAGATCCCAAGCCTGTTGGCGGTCGTTTTCAATTTCGCCGTCCAGAATGGCGTCTTTGATACGGGTCTTGATGATGCCGATCTCGGCACAGGGAGGAATCCCGTAATATTCCATGATGTCGCTGCCCGACACGGGCGGTTGGAAGTTGCGGATGCGGTCTTTTTCTTCCAGTTCCTTGAGCTTGCGTTCCACAATCACGAAATTGTTCCGGTAACGCAACACTTTCTCGCGGTTCTTGGACGTGATGTCGGCTTTTGCCAAGGCCATGAGGCGGTCTATGTCCTCTCCGGCTTCGAACAAAAGGCGGCGCACCGCCGAGTCGGTAACGATGTCTTCGGCCAGAATGATGGGGCGCAGGTGGAGTTCCACCATTTTTTTGACAAAGCGCATGTTTTCGTCCATCGGCAGCTTGAACCGCCGGAAGATGCCCGGAACCATTTTGCCGCCTACGAATTCGTGTCCGTGGAATGTCCAGCCACGCGGTTCTTCGAACCGTTTGGTCTTGGGTTTGGCAATATCGTGCAGCAGCGCTGCCCAGCGCAACCAAAGGTCTCCGCCAGCGTAGGCCACGTGGTCGAGAACCTCCAGCGTGTGTTCAAAGTTGTCTTTGTGTGCCTTGCCGTTTCTTACCTCCACGCCTTTGAGGGCGCAGAGTTCCGGAAACAGGATGTCGAGCGTTTGCGCCGCATCCAAAAGTTTAAAGCCGTAGGAAGGCTTGGGCGAAAGGATGAGTTTGTTGAGCTCTTCGGTGATCCGTTCGGCTGAAAGCGTGCGGAGATGCTCTTTCTGACGGAGAATCGCGGCGAAGGTTTCCGCTTCGATATCGAAGAAAAGCTGCGAGGCGAAACGGATGGCGCGCAACATGCGCAAGGGGTCTTCTTCAAAAC
>CAMWTX010000075.1 GCA_947177315.1 uncultured Bacteroidales bacterium
AGAAAAATCTTCGTGGCAGGGGGCGTTTTGTTACTATCTTCTTTGGTTTTGGCCGGGAAGCCTGTCAGGAAAAAGATGAAAGCGGATTTCAAACCGCAGATATTGCAGACGGCGGTATTGAAAGACAGTAAGAGTGTTCGTCCTTTCAACCGTGCCAAGGGAGAAAGGAGCGATATCGACAATATGTATGGCGGTTGGGCACGTTATGATGTATATGATGATTTTGACGATATCTTCGGTTTCGATATCACCGACCCCACCAAGCCGTATGACTTGTTTACCGCAGATATTTTATGGAACAACAATCATAAAATCTGTGCGGCCGCATGGGATGGTTCCCGAATCCATTTTGTGAGCGAAATCTATATGTCTGAATATGATCGTTATTTGATCGGGTACAGAGGTATATTGGATCCGCTTACCGGAGATTTGGAGCTGTTGGGAAAAACTGGTTATGCTTCCGCTGCCACCGGAAACCTGAACGCCATGACCTTTGATCCGGTGGGGCGTAAACTGTATGGTGTGGCATTGAATGGGGTTCTGTATAATGTTTCGATGACCGACAGCACGTCCACGGCCATCGACACCATTCGCTGGCAAGGGCAGAAGGTGGGGTATCCGATGACTTTGTCGGCATCTCCTTCGGGTTCGCTTTTCGCTATCTTCAGCAACGGCTTTTTATACAAGATAAACAAGACGGATGCCGTAGCCACGTTGGTAGGTGCCGTGGGGGGCGAAACGGTTCAGCTGGCATACCAGTCGGCAACATTCGACCGTCTTTCGGGCGAACTCTATTGGGCGCGTGCCGGAAGCGAATCCATCGACCTGTTTAAGGTGGATACTCTTACTGGAGAAGCCGATTTTTATTCGGAATTCGGTTTGCAGACTACGGGGCTTTTCCATCAGTATTATGAAGATATGTGCGATATTTACCCAGGTCCGGTAGAAGATTTGGAAGCGGTTTCCGAAGGATTGCAGGTTTCTTTCTCCTGGACGAATCCGACCGTCAACGGCTTGGGCGAAGAGGTGGATTGTTTTGACAAAATCTATGTCTATAGGGCTGTCGGTATGGGCGGTTTTACGAAGTTCGACAGTATCCTTTCCGTTCCGGCGGGTCAGAAAGGTTCTTACACCTGCACCGAACTGCAGGAGGGCTATTATAGTTATGGCTTTCAGGTGGTCAATACAAAAGGTATTGTTTCGGGTATCCGTACCACAAGCATAGGGCTTTACAACTTTACCCTGCCGTATGCCACCGGTTTTGAGGAAACGGACAACAATACACCGCTTAACCCGGACACGACGGTTAAATTCGTTACCGATCCGAAATTGGTTTATGCCGGCTCCGTTTCGGCTTTTATTCCTACCTTTAGCCGTCTGCGTATCGCCGGTTTGCCTTTTGAAAAAGGAACCACCTATCGCCTTACTTTTACGGCACGCGGTTATGAATTGGGGCTGGTGGGGTATGGTACGCTTAACAAACCTTTTACTGTAAAACCCTTTTCTACGCTTAATGTGCGTTTAAATGACAATGAAAAGGTATATTATCCGGAGGTAACAAGAAGTCTTGATTGGGTTAACGCCACGGTTGACGTATATACCGAAGTTTCCAAAAGTTGCGTTCTTGCGTTTTCCACCAGCATTTTCGATGAATATTATCTTGACAATGTACGCATAGAAACCCTTACTCCGAACACGGTTCCCGGCCGGGTTTCGGAACCGTATGTAAGCAACGCGGGAACCAGCCTTGCCGTGGATGTTTCTTGGAAGAATCCTCAGAAGACGGCGGGAGATGAAGAGTTGCAGGACTTGCAGGGTGTTGTTGTTCAAGTGGCTTCCAACCGTAGGTTTTCTGCCGAAGATGTGGTGCTTTCCGATACCGTGAAAACAATGCAGATAGGAGGTGAAATGCACAAAACCTATACGATGACACGTGATGGTTATTGGTATTTCCGTTTTGTCGCCTTCAACGAAAACGGCGTTTCTCCGATGGATACCTCCATTTCTTCAGCATGGATTGGACGAGATACGGTAATGAGTTATCCGATAGGACTCATGGCACAAAACCTGCCCGAGGGAAAGATTAGGCTGAAATGGAACAAAATGCCCGACAAGGGCATACATGGCGGTGATTTGGACGGAACGATTACCGGTTATCGTGTTATCCGTATGACCGGAAGTGGAGAAAGTTATAAGGAAAACATCACTCCGGATACCGTGTTTGAAACCGAAACCTTGCCGATGAACTATTATACGTTCAGCGTGAATGCAATCCGTAACGGCAAATATGATGGAGACAGCAATGCCATTCGTTTGGTCGGCGGTTTGCAGGGCGGACAGACGGTAGTTACCGATATTGCCAGCAGTGCAGGTTACAGCACGCATCCGTTCAATGTCTGCACCGAATTTTCCAATCAATCGACGGTGAACCAGTTTATCGTAAAACGCGATTTATTCAAGGAACCTTGCATTATCGATACGCTTTATTTTATGATAAGCCCGATTAGTCTGGGCTTCAATCAGAAGATAAAGATTCATTTGGGAACCTACCGTAAGGATTTGTTTTCCGAATATGGAGATTGGGTGGCCATAGATTCACTTACCGAGGTGTTTGCCGGATCGCTTCGTTTCGAAAAAGGAGCGAGCATATTGAAAATACCTGTAAAACCGTTCTATTATGATGGGAAACGGAATCTGTTGGTAAGTGTAATCAAAGGACAGCAGACGGCTCGTCTGGATGTCCGTTTCATCAGTAATCCCGTTTACGAATATTATCCGCAGATTCACGATTATCATTTGGAAACGATGTCCGATTATTACGACCTTACGGGCAAACCTGTCATGCAGAAAGGAATCGCGTTGGAACCTGTATTTCTGGTAAATTGCAAGCAAAACCTCAACACCCTCAAAGGACGTGTAACGGCAGGCGGAGAAGCGATTGCCGGTGCATTGATAGAAATAAGCAAAACGGAGACATCTTCTGGTATGGCGTTTTCTCAAACGCTTCGTAGCGATAATAACGGTAATTTCGCTTTTGCCTATTTCCCGGATAATACCTACCATATCCGGGTTTCGTATGCCGGAATGCAGGATTTCGAGCGGGAGATTGAATTGACGGGCGGTCAGACGGAAGAACTGCAGGTGAAACTTATCGGTGCGCAGAAAGTGAAATTGGCCGGTATCGTTATTGACCGCTTGAAGCAAGGTGTTCCAAACGCCCGTGTCGCGTTGGAAGAAGTGAAAGATGCGGTGGCATTTACGGATGCGGATGGAAATTTCGCGCTGGAAGATATTTTCGGTTCAACCCGCTATACGGTAAAAGTCACGCACGACCTTTATCAAGATTATCAGACGCAGGTCAGGGTGGGAGAAGATGCCGAAAGTCGTATGGATACGGTTCGTTTGGTGTATTATCCGTTCCCCGTGGGGCATGTACGGGCAAAGGAATCCGAAGATGGCAGGATAGTGGTGGAATGGGAAAAGCCCTTGCAGAGCGTTTCCACCGTTGAACGGAAGTATCACGGACCACGCAAGAGTTCCATCTGTTCCAGTGCGGAAATTTCCGCCGGCATCCGGTTCAGCAAGGATTCCTTGCGGAAATGGGTGGATGCCCAGCCTGATTTAACGGTGAACAGTGTGGCTTTCCAATCTACCGACACCACGGCGCATTATACCCTCCGTCTTTTCTCAACGGATTGGCAGACGCCCGATTATGAACAGGAAGTGGGCTATATGCCTTCCGCCCATCATCGTATTTTCTTGGATTCGGCTTTTAAAGTGGATACGACCCGCGACTTGTTGGTGGCTGTTCGTGTGGCCAGAGGTTACAAGGGATGCCCCCTGGCCAATGACGCCGGTCCGCAGCTGAATGACGGTTCGTTGGTGAACCAAGGTGGCGAATGGCGTCATATGTCTGACTTCATGCATGGGGCGGATGGATCCAATTGGATTCTGAGCGCGTTCTTCGGCGCTGTTCAAATGGCGGATGCTCCGGCAGGGTATAGGGTTTATCGTGCCAGACAGGAAGCGGGGCCTTGCCGTTGGGAATCGGTGGCCGCAACGGATGCCGAAACACGTTCCTATACGGATCAGGGTTTTGGAGACTTGCCTTTCGGGGATTACCGTTACGCCATCCGTGCCGATTGGTTCGACAACAATCTGAGCCACGAAAAGATTACACCGGTTTTTGAAAAGGATATGTCGTTTGCGCTTACATTGAATATCGATGATCCTGCCGGTATCCTGCCGGAGGGAACCGTTATCGTACTTACCAGCTTAGACGGTTTGGATGTGTACGAACAGGAATTGCCGGCTTCTTCGCAATTGGTTTATGAAACAATCCGTCGTAACACTTATCGGATTTCGGCAAAGGGTGGCTATTCTTGCAAGTTCTCGCCCGAACAGATCACTGTTTCGGAAAACGGAACGGTAACCGTTTCGGTTGTGGCTGTCGGAAATCAAAATATTCAGGATGCTGCTGTTTCGGTTTATCCCAATCCCTCGGCAGACGGTCGGTTCATATTCTCGTGCGAAAGAGAGAATACGGTTTATGAAGTATTTGCCGTGGATGGCAGATTGCTTCTTTCGGGCAAACTTTCTTCCCAAGAGGTTACCATAGATTTGTCCTCTTTTGGAAGCGGCGTTTACGTATTGCGCGCTGTTTCGCCCGAAGGTATGTTTACCCGAAAACTTATCGTTGAAAGGTAAGAGAAAAGGTGCTCTAAAAGCAAAGAGGGAAAGTGCAACGCACTTTCCCTCTTTTTATATCGGTACGGATCGATGTCTATTTCGCCTGGTCGCGGCCCAAGGCCAGTGCCTTGAGGTTGGTTTCCACGATTTCTTCGCCTTTGCTGCCGAAAATGGCGCGGATGGCCTTTTCGAACTCTTCGTAGGGAAGACCCAGTTTGTCGGCGGCGGCACCCAGGATAACCATGTTGGCCGAACGCGGGGCGTTGATTTCCTTGGCCAAGGCATCGGCGTTGAACGCCACGATGTTCTTTACCTTCTTCAACGCGGCTTCCAGATCATTGTCGGCAGGATAGTCGGGCACGTTCTTGAACGCTTCGGTATTGGTCACCACCCATCCGCCTTCGTGCAGCATGGGCAGGTAGCGCAGCGCCTCCATAGGTTCCACCGAGATAATCAGGTCTGCCTTGCCTTCGGGAATCAAATCCGAGCAGATAGGTTCGGTGGAGATACGTAGGTGCGATTGCACATCGCCCCCGCGCTGGCTCATGCCGTGCACTTCGGCTTGCTTGAGGTACATATTGTTGGCCACGGCGGCACGACCGATAACGGTGGCGATAGAGAGGATACCCTGTCCTCCCACACCGGCTAATATGATGTCTTTTTTCATTTCAATCAATTTAAAAGGTAACTACTTGCTTTCGTTTTTGGCCTTGGCGGCGGCTTTTACCCGGCGTGCCGCGGTTTGGATGCATTCGCGGCGCGGAACAATCACCGAAACTCCTTGATAGGCGATTTCTTCCTTGATAACCTGTACGTTTTCTTCGTGATGGTTCTTCAAGGGCTTGATAACGCGGATGTGTTCCCTTTCAACACCCAGGCCAAGACAGATGGATTCAATCTTGCCGAAAGCCGCCGAATCCTGGCCGCCCGTCATACCGGTGGTGGAGTTGTCGAGAATCATCACGGTGATGTTGGCTTTGTCGTTCACGGCATCCAACAGACCCGTCATGCCCGAATGGGTAAAGGTGGAGTCTCCGATAACGGCCACTGTAGGCGTGAACCCGGCATCGGCGGCGCCTTTGGCCATCGTGATGGAGGCACCCATATCCACCGTGGAATAAATGGCGTTGTAAGGAGGCAGCGCGCCGAGCGTGTAGCAGCCGATATCGGCGAACACGTGGCCTCTGTCGAAGTCTTTCATCGCTTCGTTCAGGGCATTGTACGAATCGGCGTGCGGACAACCCACGCAGAGCGAGGGAGGACGTGCCACCACCACGCTGGGAACCGCTTCGCCGCAGGTTTTGGGCAGGCCGAGCGCCTTGGCCAGAATGTTGGGGTTGAGTTCCCCGTCACGCGGCAGCGTGCCGTCCAAACGGCCCAGAATCTTGCCGCTTTCGTCCAGATAGCCGCGGATCAGTTCTTCGTAGATGGGATAGCCTTCTTCCACCACCATCACTTTGTCGCATTCGCTCATAAGCTTCTTGACCGAAGCGCGGGGAATGGGATACTGGCTGATCTTGAGCACGGGGTGGGGGCATTTGCCGCCGTAGTTTTCCTGCAGGTAGTTGTAGCCGATACCGCAGGCGATGATGCCCAGTTTCTTGTCTGCACCGTCCTGATAGGCGTTGAAACCGTCGTTGAGCGCGCAGTTTTCAAATTCCTTCTGTTTTTCCAGCAGTTCTTTGTAGAGCTTGCGGGCGTTGGCGGGAAGCAGGATAAAGCGTTTGGGATTCGGATCCAGTTTAATCGGGTTCTGTCCGCGGCGTTCCCGCAATTCCACGCCGCTGCGGCTGTGCGCCATACGGGTGGTTACACGGAAAAGAACGGGGGTGTGCAGTTTTTCGGACAAATCGAACGCATAGCGGATCATATCGTAGGCTTCCTGCTGGTTGGAAGGTTCCAGACAGGGAATCTGCGCAAAACGGGCGTAGTAGCGCGAGTCTTGTTCATCCTGGGAGGAGTGCATGGAGGGGTCGTCCGCGATAAGATAGACCAGACCGCCGTTGGCGCCGGTAATGGCGGAGTTGGTGAAGGGGTCGGCGGCCACGTTCAAGCCCACGTGCTTCATGCACACCAAGGCGCGCCGGCCGGTGTAGGAAACACCGATGGCCGATTCCATGGCCGTCTTTTCGTTGGCGCTCCACGTGCAGTGGATGTTTTCGTCGCGCGCGATTTTTGAGTGTTGGATATATTCGGTAATCTCCGTGCTGGGAGTTCCCGGATAGGCATAGACACCGGAGATGCCGGCATCCAAAGCCCCTTGTGCAATAGCCTCGTCGCCGAGGAGAAGTAGTTTTTGCATGGTATATGGTTTGTTATTCATTATTGCGGCCATGTGTGGGCTCGGAACCGTATCCGAGGGATATTTCCGCCCGATGCGCAAGCAACAAATATAACAATTTTCCGCGTAGCGTGGAGAAAGCCAAAGGCGAAAGGCTGTCGGAGGCGTCTATTCTCCGCTGAAGATAACTCCGCTGCCGAGACAGAGTCTGTTGTCGGGCGTGTAGATGACGCCGAATTGTCCGGCGGCGATGCCCTGCACGG
>CAMWTX010000076.1 GCA_947177315.1 uncultured Bacteroidales bacterium
GACTGGCGGATCCACCATACGGCATACGAAATGAACTTGAAGCCGCGGGTCTCGTCAAAACGTTTGGCGGCCTTGATCAAGCCTAAGTTACCTTCGTTGATGAGGTCGGGCAGGCTCAAGCCCTGATTCTGGTATTGTTTGGCTACCGACACCACAAAACGCAGGTTGGATTTTACCAGTTTGTCCAAGGCGGCGGTGTTTCCCATACGGATCAGCCCCGCCAGGCGAACCTCTTCTTCTGCCGATATAAGTTCTTCCTTGCCTATATCCTGCAGGTATTTGTCCAAAGAGGCGGTTTCGCGGTTGGTAATGGATTTTGAAATCTTGAGTTGTCTCATTTCTCTGGTTTTATGGCGTAAGTACTACTTGATTCCCCTTAAATTAAGCTCCCGTTGGTAAGCACGGGCGTTTTCCAAATGCTTGGCGTAACTTTCCGCAAAGGCATGGGTACCCGAAAAGTCGGCTTTGGCGCAAAAGTACAAATATTTGGTGGGTTTATTTTGCAAAACGGCATCGAGGCTCGAAACCGAAGGCGTGCAGATGGGGCCGGGAGGCAGGCCGCACTGCCGGTAAGTGTTGTAGGGCGATTCCGTTCTCAGATGTTCCTTGAGGATACGCCTCAGCCCGAAATCCCCTACGGCGAACTTTACCGTGGGGTCGGCCTGGAGCGGCATGCGCTTACGGCAACGGTTCAGATACACCGAAGCGATGTCGGGGCGTTCTTCTTTGTTGAGCGTTTCTTCTTCCACAATGGATGCCAAAGTGGATACCTGCACGCGGTTGAGCCCCATGGCGCGCGCCTGCCCGCGGCGGAACGCGTTCCAGAAACGGTTCTGTTCATAGAACATCCTTGTAAAGAATGCTTGGGCATCCATGTTCCAGAAACAATAGTAGGTGTCGGGAATAAAGCAACACATCACCGTTTGGGGGTTGAGCGGCAGGGTGTCGGAAACATCGTCCGGGTTTTCGTATTCCGTGGCTGGGAACCAAAATCCGCTCAGGTATTCTTCGTTGCGCAGAAGCTGCACGATAGATGCCGAATCGGCCTCGATCTGTTTGGAAACGACGCTTGCCAGCGATTCCGGCGTGCGCACCTTGCGCAAGGTCAGGCGCACCTGGTCCTGCATTCCAAGCCGCAGCTTGTTGACCACCGACATGGCCGTGGAGCCGCGTTGAAGCACGTAACGCCCCGGCTTTACATAGGCAGGGTATTTTTTCAGGCGCGAGATGATTTCGAACTTGAACATGCTCACACCGCCGCTTGCCCGCAGGCTGTCCTGCACCTGGGCATAGGAAGCCCCCGTGGGGATAAAGAGCTCGGTGCGTTGCTTCACTGCCGAACCCAATCCTACCGAAGCGACGACCACCATGACGGCAAAGATGCAGACCGCCACCGCATAGAGCGAGTATTTGAGCTTTTTGCTGAATTTCTTCCTTTTCATGGCCTATCGTATCTGCATGCCCGGTTCGGCATCGGCGGCGGGCTCCACAAAGCACAGCTTTCCGTCGGGATTCTCGCTCATGAGAATCATGCCGTGCGATTCGATGCCCTTGAGGTTCTTGGGTTCGAGGTTCGCCAGCAGGCATACTTTCTTGCCCACCACCGCTTCCGGTTCGTAGTATTCGGCAATGCCGCTCACCACGGTGCGCGTGTCGAGCCCCGTCTGGAGCGTGAGCTTAAGCAGTTTCTTGGTCTTGGCCACCTTTTCGGCCGCCACGATCTGCGCCACACGCAGGTCTATCTTACCGAAATCGTCAAAACTTACGGGGCTTTTCTGCGCCTCGTACTCGATGGCGGCGTTCTTGGCGTTGGCTTCTTTGGTGGCCTGCAGTTTGTCTATCTGTTGCTGGATGGCCTCGTCCTCTATCTTTTCGAACAGGAACTCGGCGGGGTTGAGCGTATGGCTGTCGGGCAGCAGCGAGCTTTCGCAAGCCTTGTCCCAAGGCAGTTCCTCCATGTTGAGGATACGGCGGAGCCGCGTGGCGGTAAAGGGCAGGAACGGCTGGCAGAGCACGCACAGATGCGCGGCAATCTGCAAGGAAACGTTCAGCACCGTCTTGACCCTTTCCGGGTCAGTCTTGAACACTTTCCAAGGTTCGTTGTCGGTAAGGTACTTGTTGCCCAGGCGCGCCAGGTTCATCAGCTCGTTCAGGGCTTCGCGGAAACGGTATTGCTCGATGCTGACGGCAATGCGTTCAGGATAGGAGCACATTTCTTCCAACACCGCCTTGTCGGCCTCGGTATAGCCTGTAACGGCAGGCACCTTGCCTTCGAAATACTTGTGGGTCAAGACCACGGTGCGGTTCACGAAATTGCCGAAGATAGCCAGCAGTTCGTTGTTGTTGCGCGCCTGAAAGTCTTTCCATGTAAAATCGTTGTCTTTCGATTCGGGTGCGTTGGCGGTGAGCACGTAGCGCAGAACGTCCTGTTTTCCGGGAAAATCCTCCAGATATTCGTGCAGCCACACCGCCCAGTTGCGCGAGGTGGAAATCTTGTCGCCCTCCAGGTTCAGGAATTCGTTGGCCGGCACGTTGTCGGGCAGGATATAGCTGCCTTCGGCCTTGAGCATGCAGGGAAAGATGATGCAGTGAAAAACGATGTTATCCTTGCCGATAAAGTGCACCAGCTTGGTGTTTTCGTCTTTCCAGTATTTTTCCCAACCTTCGGGCAAGAGTTCCTTGGTGGCCGAGATATAGCCGATAGGCGCGTCGAACCAAACGTAGAGAACCTTGCCTTCGGTATCGGGCAGCGGAAGCGGCACACCCCAGTCCAAATCGCGGGTAACGGCGCGGGGTTGCAGGCCTCCGTCAATCCACGACTTGCACTGCCCGTAAACGTTGGTGCGCCAGTCGTTCTTGTGGCCGTCCAGAATCCATTCGCGCAGGAAACCTTCGTAACGGTCGAGCGGCAGATACCAGTGCTTGGTTTCTTTCTTGACAGGCGCGTTGCCGCTGATGGCGCTCTTGGGATTGATCAACTCGTCGGGGCTGAGCGAGGAACCGCATTTTTCGCATTGGTCGCCGTAGGCCCCTTCGCTGTTGCATTTGGGGCAGGTTCCGGTAATGTAGCGGTCGGCAAGGAACTGCTTATTCTCTTCATCATAATACTGCCAGGAGGTCTTTTCCACAAAACAGCCGTTATCGTAGAGCTTCTTGAAGAAATCGGAAGCCGTGGCGGTATGTATGGGCGCGGAAGTGCGCGAATAGATGTCGAAAGAGATGCCGAATTTTTCGAAGGAATCCTTGATGATGCCGTGAAAATGATCCACAATGGCCTGCGGCCTGGTGTTCTGCTTGCGCGCCTTGATGGTGATGGGCACACCGTGTTCGTCGCTGCCGCCGATAAAGATTACGTCGCGGCCCTTGCTGCGGAGGTAGCGCACATAGATGTCGGCAGGCACATACACACCGGCCAGATGGCCGATATGCACCGGGCCGTTGGCGTACGGGAGCGCCGAGGTAACGGTATAGCGCTCGGGCTTGCGATTATCAACGTTCGTATGTTGAGAATTCATCACGGGTTGTTTTTTAAAGCGTTTCTTTTCAAGATAATTTTGCCAATTGGCGTATTATACGCGCCGCGAAGATAACAAATATGAAACATTTTTCCGCATCCGTTCTGCTGCTTTTGCTCGGCATAACGCTCTTTACGCCTTTTCCTTGGAATAAGGTTCAGAGCGGTCAGCAAGAAGAATACGTTACCGTTCAAAGCGAAGAAGAGATTTTGCAGGCCTTATACGAAAAAGCCCTCGATTCGGCCAAGTATGTCCGTATAGACCAGCTCCTTACCCAAGCTTACCGGCGTGGCGGCTTCAGCGGCCAGGTGCTTTTGGCGGAAAAAGGCAAGGTGTTGTACAACAAATGTTTCGGATTTTCCAATATCCGCGCCTGCCGGGATTCCATCTGTCCGGAAAGTTCTTTCCAGTTGGCGTCGCTTTCCAAACCCTTTACCGCCACGGCGGTGATGCTGCTCTACCAGCAAGGCAAAATCGACATCAACGCTCCCGTCAAAGAATACCTGCCCGATTTTCCTTTCGACGACATTACCGTTACCCATCTCCTCCAGCACCGTTCAGGGCTTAAGAACTACATCTACATTGCCGACAAATACTGGCCCAACAAAAAACAATACCTCAAGAACACCGATATATCGCCGCTTTTGGCGCGTTACGGCAGAACGCTCGATTTCAAGCCGGGAACCCGCTTCAAATACTGCAACACCAACTACGCCTATCTGGCGCTTCTGGTAGAAAAGATAACGGGGCAGAGCTTTTCGCAGTTCTTTGCCGAAAATATCGCCGAACCGCTCGGCATGGAAAACACTTTCCTGTTCGATTCCAAAAATCCGCAGATGCCCGACAAAAAGGTGGTGAACGGCTATTCGTACTCGCGCCGCACGGGTTTTTACAGGCGTTATCCCGATTATCTGGACGGCGTGCTGGGCGACAAGGGGCTTTTCTCCACCGTGCAGGATATTTTCCGTTTTGACCAGGCCCTGTACCGTTCCGATTTTCTGGCGGACAGCATCATCGAGTTGATGTTCACCCCTGCCGAAGAACTCACGCCCAAGCACGACAACGATTACGGCCTGGGATTCCGCATCCGCCAGGACACCGCCGGGCACCGCACGGTATTCCACAACGGCTGGTGGAAAGGCTTCCGCACTTACTTCATTCACGATTACCAATGCCAACGCACGGTTATATGGCTCAACAACCGCAGCGATGTAACCATCAACCCGTATATTTCCAAGATTTTCGAGATAGTGGATTCCTCGCAGCTCCATTTTCCGGCACCCGAACCCATGATTGCCAAAGACGAACGTTTCATGTCCGATTCGGTAACCCGGCAGATAGCGGATGAAACCTACGGCTCGCAAGAACAAGAATAAGGCTATGTCTAAAGGAAGAACCACCATCGGCATCTTGCTCATCTTCATCGGCGTGGCAGTCGCGGTGCTGCTGTTCCTTTGGTTGATGGGCTTCCGTCCGTCGGAAATCGGACTGGAATCCTGGTTTCCTAAAGAAGAAACCACCGAAATAATGGTTCGGGAACGCCCGAATGTGGTAGTGCCCGTGCCTACCGGAAGCTCGGAACTGGAAGAATTTTACGCCAAGCATCCGCTTATCGAGACCCGCAGAAAAAAAGATGAAAAACTCGATACCTCGCTTTGGCAGAACGACTATTTCACAAGCCCGGAAGGGGTTTCCTGGCAACGCGACAGCAATTCCGAAAAGGTGCTTTCCGACACCAAGAAAGGCGAACACGAATACGCCACTTCCAACCCGCAGCCGCTTCCGGACGAAAAGCCGCAGCCCCAACAGTCGCTTCGCGTGGAGTTTTGGGAATCGCCCGTCAATTACAGAGGGTATAAATTGGAAAACAAACAGTTGATTATCTTCGGCATCTCTCCCGATGATCCCTTGCGGTTCGAACACCATCCGGACGGCATCTGGATGCACCATGACGGAAAAGTATATCTGTTGAAGCCGGGAGCGGGCTATATGCCTTTTGTGGAAAGGGGCCTGCAAGCCTCCGCGCAGGATTCCATCCAGGCCGTACAGGCGGGTCTGGCCGCTGAAAAGAACGTTTTCGGTAAGCCATGAGCAAAGACCAAGTGAACTTGATCTCTGACATGGCGAGAAAAGGTGCATGAAAATGAACGTTAAAGGTTTATAAATACCCTCCATGAAAAAGGCAAACAGGCTTCATATCTACAAATACCAAGGCGCGGGCAACGATTTTGTGCTGCTCGACAACCGTCAGGGAAAATATTCCGGACTCGACTTCAAGCAGATTGCCCTTTTGTGCGACCGGCGGTTCGGCGTGGGTGCCGATGGCTTGATGCTGTTGGAAAACCATGACGAATACCCGTTCTGCATGCGTTTCTTCAACTCCGATGGCCTGCCCGGCAGCATGTGCGGCAACGGTGGCCGCTGTATTTCCGCTTTCGCCTTGAAGTTGGGCATCGTGCAGGAAGATACGCCCTTTTCGTTCTGGAGCAGCGACGGAGCGCATCAGGCCCGTGTGCTTTCACGGCACGGCGACCGCTGCATGGTTCGCCTTCAGATGCGCGATGTGGATTGCTATGCCAGCAACAAGGGCAGGGATGTGTTTTTGCTGGATACGGGTTCTCCCCATTATGTGATGTTCCGCAAGGACTGTCAGAATATAGATGTGGTGCAGGAGGGCTCGAAAATACGTTTCTCGGAGAATTTTCCCTTGGGCGTGAACGTGGATTTTGTGGAAAGGGAAAAGGATGTGCTCACGGTGCGCACCTATGAACGCGGCGTGGAAAACGAAACCTATTCCTGCGGCACGGGGGCGGTGGCTTCCGCTATGGCGGAGGCCTTGAAGATGTATATGCTTCCGGGATCGCACCGTGTGGATATTTCCACCAAGGGCGGGCAGCTGCAGGTGGATTTTGAAATCGTTTCCGCTCCCAAGAATGCGCCCGAAACGAATTTCTTTGCCCTGCCGCCCCATTACACGCTATACCGCAACCGCGCTTTCAAAAACGTGTTTCTGGAAGGGCTCGCCACCTTTGTGTTCGAGGCGGATGTGGAACCGGGTCTGTAAACCTCTTGTATGAAAACCGATTTTTTTTCCGGGGAATTGTCTTTGAGGGCTCTCGAGCCGGAGGACGAACCTTTGCTCTACGATATCGAAAACCGCCGGGAAGCCTTTCTGATAGGCGAAAACCGCATTCCTTTCTCGCACGATTACCTGCAGCGTTTCATCTATGCCTCCCTGCAGGAAAATTTCTTTTCGAGCGGCCAGCTGAGGCTTATCGCCTGCCTGAACAATCCCTCCGCAAACGGGGTGGCCGAAGCGGTGGGCATTGTGGATTTCTTCAATTACGAAGCCTTTCACCGCCGCGCCGAAACAGGCATCGTGGTCTGCCCTGCGTTCCGGAACATGGGCATAGGCGAAAAAATATTGGAAATGGCGTGCACCTACGCCCGAAACCAACTAAATTTGCACCAACTTTACGCCGAAGTGTCCGCCAACAACGAAAACAGCCTCAAGCTGTTTGCCAAATGCGGTTTTGAGCGTTGCGGCCTGCGCAGGCAATGGCTGCTGCAAGGGGGGCAATGGACGGATGTGGCGCTTTGGCAAAAGATTTTCAGTTAGAGGATAAAAGGAATCATCATGAATACCGAAAGAAGAGTAAGGGTGCGCTTTGCGCCCAGCCCCACCGGCCCGCTGCATATAGGCGGCGTGCGCACGG
>CAMWTX010000077.1 GCA_947177315.1 uncultured Bacteroidales bacterium
AAATACGAAGGAACGCCCTCGCATGTAACTTACCGGTTCTTTTTCCGGCCTTTCCCGGATGATTCCGGTTCAAAATCCTGACGGATCAGTCTTTCTGTCTTTTCGGTGGCGTCTTTACCCAAGGATTCGCGGTAAACCGAACGGAGGCTTTCTTTCGGATCCAGTCCGGGACGTATCGTCACCGAATCGTTGAGCTGATGCTTGACACTTTTTTCCTGTTTCCTGACTTGTTGCCTGGTCAAGGCATCTTCCGGAATCTCCGTGTTCCATCCTCCGCCCAAGGCTTTGTATAGATTTACCAGCGTGATATATTCTTCGCAGACACTGCGGGTCAGACCCAACTGGGCGTTGAAATAGCGGCGTTGGGCATCCAATACATCCAGATAACTGATAACGCCGTTGATGTATTGAATTTCGGAAAGTTCCGCGTATTTCTGCGCCGCTTTGTGAAGGTCGAGCAGCAAGGCCGAATTTTGGGTGGCGTTATTGTATATGACCATGGCGTCGTTTACCTCCTTGAATGCCGTCAATACCTTTTTTTCGTAAACAGCCTTTTGTTGCACGTATTCTTCGAGCGATGCCTTGTATTGGTTGTGCCGTTTGCCGAATGCCAGCAAAGGCACCAGCATATTGCCCACAAAGTAAAGGTGGGGAGAGCGGAAGATGTGCGCCCATTCGATGTTTTCAAATCCGGGCTCGAATCCGATCCGGATGGAGGGGAAGCGGTTGGCAAAATAAAAACCGGATTTAGCCATAGCGACGTCCAGTTGGGCGCGGGCCTGCCGGATATCGGGACGGCGTAAAAGCAAATCGGAAGGCAATCCTACCGGAACTTCATGCCACTGCATGCTTTCCAACGCCACCTCCGACCTCTCTATCCGGGAAGGAAACTCGCCGGCCAAGAGCGAGATTTCGTTTTCTTTCAAGATAATGTTCTTCTCGATGTCGGGAATGAGGGTGGCTGCGTTGAGATATTCTACAATGGCTTGGTGATAAACGATTTCTGAAGTTAGTCCGCCTTTAAAACGCAAATGGTTCTTTTCCATGTTTTCCCGGCGGATGGCTATGGTGCGTTTTACGATTTCCAATTGCCGGTCAAAGGAAATCAGTTCAAAATAAGCCGTGGCGATTTGGGCTATCAGGCTCATCTGCAAGGCGCGTTGGCCTTCGATGGAGGCCAGGTATTTGTCTCTTTCCTGGCGTGCCGTCCATGCCTGGGCGCCAAAAAGGTTGTATTCCCAGGAAATGGAACCTCGCAGGGCGGGTTCGGGATCGGGAACGACAGGCGATTGGTAATGATGCGTCCTTTCGTAGTCGCCTCCCAGACGGAGGGAGAACGAGGGAAAATTCTCCGCCAGCGCCGCGCGGTTTCCATAACGCAATTGCTTGATTTTGGAAATGGCGGCCTGCATGTCTTTGTTGTTGGCCAAAGTTTTACGGATAAGTTTTTGCAGCAGGGTGTCGGTATAGAGTTCCCACCACTGCAGGTCGGCCATGGCCAGGGAGTCAATCTCCTCCTTGTCCCGGAGTACGTTTTCCGGAAGTTTGATTTGAGGCGCCGGGCAATATTTTTTCATGGAGCATGCCGCAAACATTACCGCGCACAAAGGCACGAGAAGAAGTAAAGCACGGGTATGGCGTTTCATGATTGGCGACGGCTTAGTTTTTGTTTTATCTGATAAATCCGGACAAAGAAATAAGGCGCGAACAGGATGCCCACCAAAAGGGCGGCAATCATCCCGAAGAATACGCCGGTTCCCAGGTCTTGCCGGCTTTCCGAACCCGGGCCCGAGGCCAAAACCAAAGGCACGAGCCCCAGAATGAAAGCGAGCGAGGTCATGACGATAGGCCGGAACCGGAGTTTGGCGGCGGTCAGGGCCGCCGATAGGGGATCGGAGCCTTTTTCCACTTCCACTTTGGCAAATTCCACAATCAGGATGGCATTTTTGGCCACCAGACCGATCAGCACCACCAGGCCGATTTGAAAGTAGATATTGTTTTCCATTCCGCAGAGCGTGATGCCGAAATAAGCCCCGAACACGCCGATGGGTAAAGACAGGAGCACGGCAACGGGAATCCACCAGCTTTCATAGAGTGCGGCCAAGAACAGAAAGACAAAAAGAAACACCAAGGCCAATACGATGCCGGTTTTTCCGCTGGCGTGTTTCTCCTGATAGGAAAGACCTTTCCATTCCACACCGATGCCATCGGGAAGATGTTTTTTTACCAAGTTCTGCAGAGTGTTCATTACCTGCCCGGTGCTGTACCCCTGCGCCGCTTCGGCTTGTATGGAAACGGAAGTGAACATGTTGAACCGGTTGATGGAACCGGGTCCCGAAGTATAATAGGAAGTTCCCAGGTTGGAGATGGGAATCATGGCGCCCGAAGCACTTTTTACAAAGAAAAGATTCAGGTTGTTGCGATGCATGCGGTATTGCGCCTCGGCCTGCATGTCCACCCGGTAGATGCGGTTGAAGAGGTTGAAGTCGTTGATGTAAGCCGAGCCGGTAAAGGTTTTGAGCGTGGAGAAGATATCGGATATGGGTACGCCCAGGAGTTTGGCATGATCCCGGTCCACATCGAAAAACAGTTGGGGAATGTTGTTTTGCATCGAAGAAGAGAGGCTCCCCACCTCCTTACACCGGGAAGCCAGCAGCATCAAGGTATCGACGGCCTGTTGCAACTGGTCGTAAGAGGTGTATCCCCTGGCTTCCAATACCATTTCCACACCGCCGGAAGAACCCAATCCCGGAATGATGGGCGGGCTGCTCAGATATACCTTGCTTTCGGGATATTGGCTCAATGCATCCTGCACCTCTTTCATGGTACGGGTAATGGAGGAACCCTGCCTTTTTTTCCAAGGCTTGAGGATTACCGTGAGCTGGCTGTTCGACTGGCTGGTTCCGATTCGGGGGCTCGACCCGGTTACGTTCAACACATACTCCACATCGGGATGTTTCATGAGGAACGCCACCGCCCGGTCCGTTACCTTTCGGGTCCGTTCGATAGTGGCCCCCTCGGGCAGTTCGAGTTCCACCGTAAAATACCCTTGGTCTTCTTTCGACATAAAGCTGGTGGGAGCCAGGCGGTTCAGAATCCAAATGCCAACCAGCACCAAGAGAAACAGGCAGAAAAAACGCCGGGAATGGGCAAGGGTATAGGAAATGCCTTTTTGGTAACTGTTTGAGCCTTTGTCCAGCCATCGGTTGATTTTCCGGAACAGCCAAGGTTTGCGCCGGTTCGGGTCGGAGGGCTTCAAAAAGAGGGAACACAAGACGGGGCTGAGGGTCAAGGCCACGATGGTGGAGATGATGACGGAAACCGAAATGGTGATGGTGAATTGCCGGTATAATTGTCCGGTGATGCCGCTTAGAAAACTCACGGGAACAAATACCGCGCACAGAACCAACGACATGGCGATAAGCGCGCCGCAGAGCCCGTTCATCGCTTTTTTGGTGGCGGCATAAGCCGAAAGCCCTTCTTCGTGCATGATCCTGTCCACGTTTTCCACGACCACGATGGCGTCGTCCACCACGATGCCGATGGCCAGAATCAGGCCGAGCAGGGTCATGGTGTTGAGCGAGAAACCGAACAGGAGCATGATGCCGAACGTTCCGATCAGGGAGATGGGTACGGCAACGATAGGAATCAAGGTGGCGCGCCAATTCTGCAAGGAAAGGAAGACCACGAGGATAACCAGCACCAAGGCTTCGAAGAGTGTTCTGAATACATGGTGGATAGAATCGGAGATATAGACGGTGGTGTCGAAAGGAATGTCGTAGGAAATGCCTTCGGGAAAACTCCGGCTGAGTTCCTCCATGGTTTTCCGTACCAATTTGGCCACTTCCATGGCGTTTGCGCTGGGCAAGGTGCTGATGTTGAGCACGGCGGCATTCCCTCCGTTGATTCCGCTTTCGGTAGTGTAAACGGAGGCTTCGAGCGAGATGCGCGCTACGTCCCTGAGGCGGATGATGCCTCCGTCGGATTGCGCCCGTACCACGATTTCTTCAAATTCCTCCACGGTGGAAAGCCGTCCTTGGGCGATGATGGGAATGGAAACATCGATATTCTCCACAGGAGCCTGCCCCAACATACCGGCCGCCGATTCCCGGTTCTGATCCCGGATGGCTTCCTGTATATCTTTTGCGGTAAGTCCGAAATTGGCCAGTTTGTCGGGCTGTACCCAAATCTTCATGGCGTAGTAACGGCTTCCCACATTAGACACCCTGCCCACGCCCGGCACACGGCGGAGCATGTCCAACACGTTGAGGGTCGCGAAATTACTCAGGTATATCTCGTCGAATTTAGGATCGTTCGAAAGGAGCGTTACGGTCATCAGTTTGCCGGAGGCCTCTTTTTCGACAGAAAGACCGTTTGTCACCACTTCGGCCGGCAATCTGGATTCGGCCAGTTTGATCCGGTTCTGGATTTCAACGGCGGCCAAATCGGGGTCTGTATTGATGTCGAAAGTGATTACGGCATTGAAACTGCCCGAATTGCTGCTGGTCGATTCCATGTAGAGCATGCCGGGCGTTCCGTTCAGCTGCTGTTCGATGGCGGAGGCCACGGCTTGCGTAACGGTTTGGGCATCGGCACCCGGATAGGAAGCCGACACACGGATGGTAGGCGGAACAATCTTGGGATATTGTTCGATGGGAAGCAAGCAGAGCCCGATAGTCCCGACAATCACGATGAGAATGGAGATAACCATCGAGAAAACAGGCCGGTCTATGAAAAAGTCTGCCTTCATGGGTCAGGAATTTTTTTCGTTGGAAAAATCGTCTTCCGCCTGTACGATTTTTACTTTGGTGCCGTGTATCAGTTTGTGATATCCTTCCACAACGATATTTTCGGAAGGGGCGATGCCGCGTTCCACGATAACGGAGTTGTCTATTTCGGGGCCTAATTCGATAAAGCGTTTTTCACAAACGCTGTCGGGTCTGACCACGAAGATATAAGCGCTTCCCTTGTCGATAATCAATGCTTTCCGCGGTACCACCATGGCCTTTTCACGCACGTCCAGCAGAAGTTTTACCCGTGTGGTCTGTCCGGGCAGCAGGATATGGTTCGGGTTGGCGATGGTGGCCCGGACGGTAAAGGTTCCTGTTTGGGGATTTACTTTGGGGTCGGCAAAATCCACCAGGCCGGAGTAAGGGTAAACGGTATTGTCGGGCAGGGTAATCGTGATGTAGGGATTCCATTTCCGTTCCACGACCTGTTGGCCGATATTCACGTTCCTTTGCTTGCTTTTGAGGTAATCCAGCCCCGTCATGCTGAAATCGACCAAAATGGTGTCGCTTTTTACCACAGTGGCCAGCAGCGATCTTCCGCCGGGCCCGACCCAGGTGCCTATATCGACTTTCCTTTCGCTGATATAGCCGGAGATAGGGGAGCGTACAGAGGTGTAACCCAAGGCCATTTCCGCCTGGATAAGGTCGGCCTTGCTCATTTCCACCTCCGATTTCGTGCTCTCGAAAGTGGCGATGGCGTTATCCAAATCCAATTGGCTGGCGGCATTTTGTTCATAGAGCGGCCGGATACGGTTCAAATCGCGTTCCGCCTTTTGTTCCAAGGCCTTGTTCTTGTTCAGGGAGGCTTTGGCCTTTTCCACGCGGGCCCGGTACAGGTTGGGGTCGATGACAAACAGCAGCTGGTTCTTTTGAATGTAAGAGCCCTCGTCGAACATCATCGTTTCCAGATAGCCTTCCACACGGGCCCGGATTTCCACGAATTGCTGGGCCCGTATGCGGCCCACGTATTCTCCGTAAATCTCCACGTCCTTGATTGCGATGGGCTCCACCGACACGGTAGGCAGGGGCGCCGGTTCAGGTTTGCTGCGGAAGATGAAATAAAGGCCGACGCAGATTCCGGCGAGAATGACAAGCGCGATAATCCATTGCCGGAACGTTATTTTTTTGATTAGGCGCCATGCCTTGCCCGGTAGGTTTTTGTACTTTTCGACTTTTTTCAGCAGTTGTCTGCCTCTTTCGATTATCTTTTCGGTGTTTGGAAACATGTTCCAAAGATAGCAAAATTTCCAAGGCTTGCCGGATTAAAGCCTCAGGTGTATCTGTGCCTTGATTTCCGGTTTGAGGAAGCCTTTTACCGTGTTGTCGCCGCTGCCGATGGATTGCACCCCGTCCATCAGCGTGTGGGCGTATTTGAGTTCGGCGGTGAACCGCCCGAAGGTTTTGCCGATTAGGATAAAAAAGCGCATTCCCTTTCCGTAAAGGGCCGGCGAGGAGGCGGCGTAGCGCAGGTCGTGCTCGTAGGCGTAGATACGGCTGTCGTAGCTTTCGGTCTGGAAGAGCGCCAGGCGCAGCCGAACCCTCAGGCCGCCCCGGGGGGCGTTGTAGCCGGCATCCTGCAGGAGCAGTATCCCCTTGCTGAAATCGCGCAGTTCCAGTCGGCTTTCCGTAAAGAAGCCGTTGGGCGCCCGATAAGCCGCGTTCAGCCGTAAGGAATGGCCGTGGCGGGTCTTGGTGCGGTCAAGACGGAAACGCAGGTAGGCGGTGAACCGGCGCGGCTCATAGTAGAGCGAACCCGTAAAGACCTCGGAATGAACCGGCATCCCGGCCTCTTTCTTCTCGATGCTCTCCGAACCCGAAAACTCAAGGCGGAAATCCGCCGGCAGCAGTACCTTGCCCTGCCAGGAGAACAGGTGCTTTTCCGTGCCAGAAACGGTAGGGCGCGGCAAGCGTTTGTTGCCCACGGCGGCGTAAGCGGCATAATAGCCCGCGCTCTGCCAAGTGTAGCGGACGTCAAAGGCAAAGGCCTCCGCCGGTTTATATTGGATGCCTTGCCGCAGGGCGGCTTGTGCCGTGTGCGAAAGGGCGGCTTCCCCGTAAAGATGGAAGCGGCGCAGGAGATATTGGTAATACACCGAAAAATTGCCGCCCAAGGCTGGTTTTACCTGCGAATACAGGCCGTTTTCCGCACGGTGTTCGGGTGTATAGACGCCGCCCAACTGGTAGCCGGAAGCTAGGAATCCCACGCGTGCGGAAGCGATGTCTTTCTCCACCGCCAGACCGAACACCTGCCGGCTCACGGCATTTTTGTTCTCTATCTCGTTGGGCGTGCGGTGATACCCCGTTTCGGGAAACGACTTGATGCAATCCCAGAAATCGGTTGCCTCCGCCGGTGCATCGGCTTGCAGGCCGGCATCGTGTCGGTCGAAAGAGTAGAACAGGCTTGCCTGCCAAGAGGACGGCAGCGTGCATTGCACGCC
>CAMWTX010000078.1 GCA_947177315.1 uncultured Bacteroidales bacterium
CTGGCCTACTATGCACCGGATGCCCCCAAGGAAAAACAGCCTTATCTCCCCCTGCAGGAGGTTTATATTTCGCGCATCGAATACCACGGGCTCAAGAAATACAATATCGCCTACATCAACCAGTTCCTGCAGGTGGAAACGGGCAAGAGCATCAAGTTGGAAGCCGTCACCAAGGGGATTGACCGTCTGTACGGGCTCAACAAGTTCAAGACCGTATCTTACGAGTTCATGGTGGATGAACAGAATCCTGAGGCCACGGTACTTGCCATTACGGTGGAAGAAGCCCCTGCCAACGCTTTCAAACTGGGGGTGCGTTACGACAATATCCGCATGGCGGGATTGCTGGCGGGCGTGGAATTGCAGAATCTCGTCAAGAACTCCGTGCTGACCTTGGATGTGGAACTGTCGAAAATGCCGGTGGTTTCCGCCAACTTCCGCTTTACGCCCGAATGGAAACACAACGCGCACCGATATTCGTTTTGGATTCCCACCCTCGGCGTCGGACTCGATTACTTTAACTTTAAATCGTATCTGTACCGCAATCCCGAAGACCTGAAACGCCGCACTTCGGACATGACCTCCAACCGTTACAGGGTTAAACTCTACGGGCAGTCTTCCTGGCGCGCCGATGTGTTGGGCGTGGGCTTTGCCTACGAGTTCGCCGACAACAAAATCCGTATCTCCAATCCGGATTCGATCAATTGGCATGACATTTACAAAAACCATCACGTTTACCCCTATTTCTACTACCGGCATGATAATTTCGACAAGAAATTCTATCCCACAAGGGGTTTCAAAATGACCTTGGATGCCACTTTTCCCGTGCGCCTGCGCAACGAAAAGGGCGAGGGCTTACATTCCGCCACCTATTTTCTGAGCGTTTACTGGAAAGGGGATTTCGCCATTTCGGCGGGACGGCGGCTAGTGTTCTATCCGGGATTTACCATCGGGCTCACGCCCATCAAGAATCATGCAACCATCCCTATCCAGCACCAATTCTTTCAAGGAGGCTGCGCGGATCTGAATTCCATGTACACCACCATGATGCCGGGGGTTCTCCTGGGGCAGTCGAGCGGCCACCATCTGGTGAACCTGAGGCTCACGGCACAGGTAATGGTTCTGAAAAACCTTTATCTGAGCGTGCGCGGAGCGGTGGGCAAAGCCGATTATGAGTTAAAGGATTTTGTAACGAAATACCACAACCTGATTTACGGCGGAAACATCGGGCTGTCTTACAATACGCCCATCGGCCCGGTCGGGCTCAGTTTTCAGACTTCCAACGTGCATAGTTTCAACGTGTTCCTGCACATCGGATATTGGTTCTAACAGGCTTGAAAATCCGTGCTTATTTGATTTCTCCCGGTCTCTTTCCCACCGTGCAGGAGGCCTTTCCCATCGAATACACGGCAAAATAGCCCAAGGCTCCGTTGCTGATGTTGCCTTGAATATTGGCCGGAGCCGCGCTGAAAACGGGAACGCTTGTGGAAAGGGCGGTGCGCACCTGATTGATATAGTCGGTATATTCCGGGGTAAAGCTGTAGCCTATCAAACTCAGGATATCGCCTTCGTGCAACACCACCTTTATCTGGTCTTGGTTGTCTTGGGTGGGGTCGGGAAAGAAAAACAGGGAAACGCCGCGCAGATACAGGCCCGACGAAAAACTGTCGGGAAAGAGGAAAATATTGTCGATGCTGTCTTCGTAAACCTCTCCGTTTACCGCATAACTGAAGCCTATATACTCTTTGGTGGGCGGATCCTGGGCGTAAAGCAGGAGATTCCAACCCAAGGCCGTGCCGTGGCCGAAAGGCGGCAGATGATAGCCATAGAACGCCTTTACCGAATCGATGGTCGGCATGAAAGGCATGGTGGCCTGCGCTTGGTAATATTGCGGCGTGCCGTTGCCATGCAGGTCTGCCTTGACATGCAGACGATAGGTTTCTCCCATGATGCCGAACACATCGGGCGCGGAGAGGTACCAGCCGGGAATGCTGTCGGAGGGCAGGAAATCGATGCGTTTGCCGTGGGCATCGGTGATATAGACCTCAGCCCCCGTAATGCCGATATTGCCGGTTTCGGGGTCAAAATAATCGCAGGTGCGGCTCAACTTAACGATATGCGCCGCGGTATCGGAGGTAAAGCGGGCATCCACCACCAAAAGCGGGTCGGAGGAAGACAGCTTGATGTCTATCCTTTCGGTGCAGCCTGCCAAAATCAGAAGGATTCCGAAACATACCGTTGCCCAAAGCCTGTTCTTTACCATAATCCCTACCATTTGAAGTTGAAGCTGATGAAAGGCACCGCCGAGAAAAGATAAACCTTTTCGGCATACGCGATATTGGGGTTGTCTTTGTCTTGCTTGAACGAAACCGACCAAGGGTTCTTGCGGGCATAGGCGTTATAGACCCCTGCCGAGAGGCTCCAGCTGAAACGCTTGCCGGTATTGGGCTTGGACTTGAACGTATAGGAAACATCCAGGCGGTGGTAGTCTTCCATGCGGTCGGAATTACGCGGTCCATAGACGGGAATGAAACTGCCGTCGATAACGGCCTTTCCTATCGGATAGGTGGTGGGCTGCCCCGAATAGAACACCCAGTTGAAAGAAAGGGCGTGGCGCGGGTGGGGGTCGATGTTGAGCAAGAGGTTCACCGCATGGGGGCGGTCCTGGGGCGAGGGATAAGGCTTGCCGTCGTTCACCTGGTCTATGATCCGCATGGAACGCGAATAGGTATAGCTCAACGAACCATACACCATGCCTTTCTTGCGCTGCACATACACTTCCACACCGTACGCCCAGCCCCTGCCCATGCGCAGTTCGCCGTAGAGGTCGCTGTTGAGAAGCACATTGGAGTGGTCTTTGAAATCAATCACGTGGTGCATGAACTTGTAGTAGCCTTCCACCGAGGCTTCCCATTCGTCCGACTTGCCCCACTCGGCACTGATGCCCAAGGCGAGCATATCGGCGGTCTGCGGCTTGACGAAGGGATTGGCGGGAAACCATATATCCATCGGGTTGCCCGAATTGGAATTGGTGGCCAGCTGCAGGTACTGCACGGTGCGGGTATAATTGAACTTGAGGCTGATGTTATGCGCGAAAAGCCAGGCCATGCCCACCCGCGGTTCCAAGCCGTACCAGGTATGGTAAAAATTCTTCTTGCCTTCGTAGATGCGGTCTATCCGGTGGTAGTCCTTGTCGAAGACGGATACCGAATCCCTGCCTTGGTTCGAGAAGGTGCTGAACCTAAGCCCGTACTTCAACGAAAAATGCTTGCCGATGGTCTGGCTGTTGCCGATATAGAGGCCGCTCTCCAGACTGTACATCTTGTCTTGGTTAAAGGTGATGCGCCGCGCCGAGTCTAAGAAACCGAGGGCCTCGCCCATGTGCAGGTCGAGTTCTCCCGGCTGAATTTCGTGGTATTTTATCTGGAAACCGAAACGCAGGTCGTGGTTCTTGGGTGTAAAAACGCCGTCCACCTGCCCGCCGTAGTCGGTGATGCGGCTTTTCCAGCCGAAATCATAGCCGTCGGAAGCCATCGCCACATCGCCCACATAATCGGTAACGTTCAAGGTGGTGTTGAGCACCAGACGGTTCGAGAACAGATGGGTATAGGTGAGCGCGAGCATCTTGTTGCCGAAATTGAGCCCCATTTCGGCCGAACCTTCCGGCGCGAATCCGAAACGGTCTTGGCCCATATAGCCCGAAAGCGAAATCTTGTCTTTGTTGTTGTCGAACTTATGCACCAGGCGGGCATTGAGGTCGTAGAAACCCAGCTTGGTGTGCTTCATGCCCACCAAGGGCAGGAACATATCGAAATACGTGGCCCGCCCCGACACCAAAAAAGAGGTGTGGTCTTTCCAGATAGGGCCATCTACGGTGAGTTTGGCCAAAAGAAGCCCGATGCCACCCTCCAGATGGTAGTCGTTGAAATTGCCGTCGCGCATGGAAACATCCACCACCGAAGAGAGCCTGCCGCCGTAGGCGATGGGAATATCGCCCTTGTAGATTTCCGCGCCTCCGATCACATCGTTGTTGAACACCGAAAAGAAGCCGCAGGTATGGGTGGGATTATAGATCAGGGTACGGTCGAGCAGAATGGCGTTCTGATCCAGACCGCCGCCGCGCACACTGAATCCCGAACTGCTCTCGGAGGCCATCAGCACACCGGGCAGCATCTGCACGGCCTTGATGATGTCGGCCTCGCCCAAAAGGGCGGGAATACGCTGCACCATTTCGGAAGTGAACGTATTCATGCCTATCGTGTTGCGCGAGGCTTGCTTGGCGCGGCTGCCTTTGATCTCCACGCCTTCGAGCTGCACGGCATCGGGCTCGATATAGAAGTTTTCGGTAAGGTTTTTGTTTTTTATCTCCACGGTGCGGCTGATGGTGCCGTAGCCCAGGCTGCTCACCTTTACCGTATAGGAACCGGGGGCAAGCTGCAGGGTATAGCGGCCCTCCAGGTCGGAAGCCGCCCCCTTGCCGGCCGGTTCCACCCAAACCGCCGCGTCGGGCAAGGCCTGCGAGGTCTTTTTGTCTTGGATTTTTCCAGAAAGGGTATAGGTCTGCTGGGCCAATCCACGGGCGGACAAAAGCAGGAACAGCACAAGGCCGAACACGCGCGCCGCGTGGCCTGCCCTGCGTTTTCCGAACGATTTTGAAAGTATTTGCCTTACAATCCGCACAATAATCCTACTATTTCAGGAAAGCGAAATTATGGATTTCCCACTGATTGGACAAATCTGACAACGGATCCCAACCGACTTACCGCCAACTCAGCCCCACGGCAAGACGGATGCCCACCGAGAGACTGTGCAGAAAAAGCGGGGTTCCCGTGGCCGTTACCAAACTGCTGTTCTGACGCAAGCAGCCCGAAACCGAAGCGTCGTAGGTTATCGGATAGACCGGTTCCGCCCCACCCTTGTTTATGTTCCGCAGGCCGTAGTCGGCAAAGATGCCCGCCTCGAGGAAAGGCACACGCCCGCCTTTGCCCTTGCCCGAACCCTCGGGCCGCAGCGTGATGCCGAAGTCCACGCTCACCGCCCAGTCCGTGCGCAGCGACAGCTTGCCGTTTCCATACGTTGCCTTTTCGTCCACAAAACCGTGATTGGGCATATTCTCCAAGGTCTCGGCCGCAAGCATTCCGTATTTGCCCTCCGTTTTCAATTCGCCCATAAAGCGGTTGTAGGTTCCCGAAAGCGGAAAGCCCGCCTTCACGCCCGCCCCGAAGGAGAACCATTTGACGCGGAAACGCAGCATCAGCGGGATATTGAGGTAGGTGGCGCGTTGCTCCGTCTGTTCGTTGCGCATCGCCACCCGAAGCGTGAACGGTTCGCCCCCGAATACGGCGTCGTTGTCCTGCGTGGCTATGGCATAATTCCGCTCTTCCACGCGATACGAGGACTGCAAAAAAGAGAACTCCAGCCCGCTTCCGATGCCCATATACGGCAGAAAATAAAAGTCGTAGCCCACGCCCACGCTTCCGCCGGCACCGGCCTTGTATTTGGCGTTTTCCATGCTGTAAAGCATCGTGCCCAAGCCCCCCTTGCCTATCAGCGAGAGTTTGTGCCGCCGCGTGTCCGCCTCTAGGGTGTTGGCCGCCCGCAGCCCCGTTGCCGCCAGCAACAGCAATGCCCATAATGTATATATCCTTTTTCTTTTCATAGCGATGATTTTTACCGTATGACCAGTTTTCCCGTAGCCATCCATGTGGCTTTGGCATCGCGCACACGCACCACATAGGAACCCGGCTGCCAGGCCGCTCGCAGTGTGTGGTTCCTGCGGAACGCCTTCTCATACACCGGCTTGCCCGTGCCGTCGAACACCTCGATCGTGCCCTCCGCCTCGGGTTTGCCAATTACCGACACCTGCACTTCCTCGCCCGCCGCCGTGGGATTGGGGCGCAACTCCAGCGAGAGTTCCTTCGGATAGCCCTTGCGCTTTACCCCGCAGCTCTGCAGTTTCAATCCGTCCGAGGCGCGTTCCAACAGCACCGCGTAGGTGTCTGTGGAACGCAAATAGGGCTTGGCGTAGTAATACGGCCTCGTCTCGCCCTCCATCGGCTCTCCGTCCCTATACCACTGGTAGCCCGAAAACTCGTAGCCTCCGTTGTATTCCGCCGACAGCACCGCCAGCACGTTGTTCCACTTCTGCACGATAATGTTGGACGGGTACGGTATCTCGAAAGCAAGCGCTTCTTCTTCCGCATAGCAGCCCGAACCGTCCGCCTGCCACAGCCGCAGGCCGTAGCGGTCGGGGCGCGCGGAGGGCGGCAATGCGATATGCACCGTCTGTTTGCCCGTGGAGGTTACCGCCATCGTGGTGTCGCGGAAGCCCGCCGACTTTGCCGCAGGGTCGAATGCCAGCCGCAGATGTTTGGGCGAGCCCGTTTCGGTGCGGTACGAAAAGGCGATTTCCGACGCACCGCAGGGCGGCGTTATCGTGTCCAAAACCACGAGCCGCGCCGCGTTTTCCTTACCCTGCACATAAAGCCGCAGCAGCACGCTGTCGCAGCCCTGTGCACTCCGCAGCACTATAGTATGTTCTCCCGCCCCGTAGGTTTCTCCGTTATACACTATCGGCAAGGAATCGCCGCACACCTCGTAGCGCAGCACGCTCTCCGCCGGGCTGCTTTGTGTGAACACCGCCTCCACTTCGCAGTCGCCGTGCAGGTCCTTCAACTCGTAGCGGTTCTGCGGAGGCACGGTCTTTCCGTCTATCTTCAGGCTGTCCAACTTATGGCACGCGGAGGCCGTGAACGCAAGCCACAGAGATCCGTCCTCGCGCAGCACGGTGTCCGTTATGTTTGCCGCACCCGCGCCCCTTACGCGCACGCTCACCCTGTAGTGATGCCACCGCCGCGAAAGGCGGTATTCGCGCACGCTGTCGCAGCCCGCCGTGGTAACAAGGTTCTCGGTATATGTTCCGAAATCCTGTATCGGACGGCCGCCCACCGTATAGGGCAGTTCCTCGATATAGCAGCTGTCGGTGAAAGTATCGTGATACTTGGGATATATGTCGGCGCGCAGGTGATGGATGCTGTCCGTGCCCCCCTTGTACGGGTCAAATACCGTATCGGCGTAGTCGCCTGTCTGTGTGATTTCCCTGCCGCGCCAAGACAAGGTGCCGCCCTCGCAGGTGTGCAGGGTAT
>CAMWTX010000079.1 GCA_947177315.1 uncultured Bacteroidales bacterium
AGCACGGGCAGGCAAAGCAGGCGGGTTGCTTTTCGTATCGTCGGTCTGTGGATATTCATGATAAGGTGTTTTAGCATCGGAAAAATTACCAATCCTTTTCAACGGGCGAACCCTTGCCTTGGTCTTTGCTTTTCTTGATTTTTTCCAAGGTGTTCTTTTCCTGGTTCTCCAAGGCGCGGAGCATGCGTTCGGCTTCCTGTTGCTTGGCCTTCTGCTTGGGCGACATCTGAGGATTGTCCTGTTGGCCTTGCTTGTCTTGGGGGGGCTGCTGTTGCTGCCGGTTCTGCTTGTCTTGCTGCTCCTGGTTCTTTTGTTGCTGCTGTTGGTTTTGCTGTTGTTGCTGTTGGTCTTGTTTCTGATCTTGCTTGTCTTGCTGGTTCTGCTGTTGGTTCTGCTGCTGTTGCTGTTGTTGCAGCATACGCTGGGCATACGCCAAGTTGTAGCGGGTATCGGTGCGCCCCGGCTGTTGTTGCAGGGCGCGGATATAGGCCTCCACTGCCTTCTGATAGTCTTTCTGCTGCACGAAAGTGTTGCCGAGGTTATGGAAAACGGAGGATTTCTCGGCTTTGCTCAGCGTGGGGTTTTCGGCTACGGCGGCGTAGTTCTCCAAGGCGCGTTCGTAGTTCTGCTGCCCGTATTGGGCGTTGGCGAGGTTGTACTTGGCTTTGTAATAGGTGCTGTCGTGTTGCAGGGCTTTCAGATACGAGATTTCGGCTTCGTGCAGGTTGCCGTTCTGGTAGTGCCTGTTGCCTTGGTTGGTGGGAATGGCGGTCTGCGCCGAAAGCGGTGTTCCGGCAAACAGCAATATCAAGAGGCCTGCCCATACCGGCAGGGCGGCGGTGGCAGGGCGTTTCTTCCTGTCGCCGAAAAGCCGGTCGCGGTTCAAAAGGGGATTCTTCTTTTCGAAAACAAAGATTTCCAACAGGAGCAACAACACCGCCACGGCAAGAAAATAGGCGTAGCGGGTTTCATAGTCGGAGATATTGCGGCTTTCGAAAGACACTTTGTCGAGTTCCGCCAGTTTGGAAAAAACGGTTTCCACGCCCGACGAAATATTGTTGGCCTCCACGTAGAAGCCTTTGCCGGCTTGGGCTATTTCTTCGAGCATGGCGCGGTTGATGCGGGTAATGACCACGTTTCCTTCGGCATCTTTCTTGTAGGACACCACCTGCCCGTTCTTGTATTCGGGAATGGGCGCGCCCTGGGGGGAACCCATGCCCACCGTGCTGACCACGATGCCTTTCCGGGCGGCGTTCTGGGCGGCGGCAACGGCGTCGTCTTCGTGGTTCTCGCCGTCGCTGATAACGATGATGGCTTTGTTATGCACGTTTTCGTGCTGGGGGTCGAAATTCTGCGCGCACAGGTCTATGGCCGCCCCGATGGCCGTTCCCTGGCGGCTCAGGTCGGAGGTCTGAATGTTGCTGATGAACAGTTTGGCGGCACCGTAGTCGGTGGTGAGGGGCAGTTGCAGGTAGGCATCCCCGGCAAAGACCACCAAGCCGATACGGTCGGATTCCATCTTGTCCAGTATGCGGATAACCGCCTGTTTGGCGCGCATCAGTCGGGAGGGTTGGATATCGGTGCTGTTCATGCTGTTCGAGATATCCAGGGCAATCATCACGTCAACGCCTTTGCGTTCGGCTTTCTTTACCGAGGTGCCCAACTGGGGGTTGGACAGGCAGAACACAAGCAGGGCGTAGGCGAGGATGCACAGGAAAAACTTGAGATGTTGCTTGCCTACCGAATATTGCGGCATTTGCCGGCGTATATCCGGGTATTGGCCTTGGGCGTCGATGCGTTTGCGCTTGCGGTGCATGTGGAGGTAGAACGCGGCGGCGAAAGGAATGATGAGCAACAGGAGATACAGTATCTTGGGGTCTTCTATGATAAACATCAGGGCATGGTTTTAAAGATGAACAAACGGGCGATCAGTTCCAGAAGCAGCAAGGCCAAGGCCGCCCAAAGGAACGGCTTGTATTCTTCGGAACGGTGTTCGTAAGAAAGCACTTCGATCTTGGTTTTTTCCAATTTGTCGATTTCGGCAAAGATTTCGCGGAGCTTGCTTTTGGAGGTGGCGCGGAAGTACAGCCCGCCGGTTTCCTGAGCGATGCGCGAGAGCAATGTTTCGTCGATCTCCACCTTTACATTCTGGTACTGGATGCCGAAGGGGGTCTTGTAGGGGTAGGGGGCGAGCCCTTGCGTGCCCACGCCGATAGTATAGACGCGCACGCCGTAGGTCTTGGCCAGGTCGGAGGCCGTGAGCGGGTCGATGGAGCCGGCGTTGTTCACCCCGTCGGTAAGCAGGATGATCACTTTGCTTTTGGCCTTGCTCTGCCGCACGCGGTTGATGCTGACCGCCAGTCCGTCGCCGAGCGCCGTGCCGTCGGGGATAAGCCCGCTTTTGAGTTGTTTGATGCGGTTCTCGAGAATCCCGTGGTCTATCGTGAGCGGGCACTGCGTGTAGGCTTCCCCGCTGAAGGCGACCACGGCGATGCGGTCGTTGTCGCGTTCACGGATAAAGTCTTGCGCCAGTTGCTTGGAGGCTTCCAGACGGTTGGGCGAAAAGTCTTCGGCCAGCATGCTGCCCGAAATATCCATCGCCATAACGATATCCACGCCTTCGATGTTCTTGCTGCTGCTTTTGCTCTTGGCCTGCGGCCGCGCCAGGGCCACGATCATCAACGCCAGGGCCAGCAGACGCAAGACATGCAGGATGGGATAGAGGCGTTGCCGCGCGCTTTTCTTCAAGACGGAAACAAAGCCCGAATCGGAATAATGCAGGTGGGGATGTGTCTTTTTGTCGCGGGCGAACAGCCACCAGCCCGCCACGGGCACGATGAAAAGCCCCCACAGCACGGACGGATAGGCAAAAACGAGGTTTTCCATGGCTTTTATTTTGTTTCGGGAGACTCCTTTTTCTCCCCGCCGGCTTGGCCTTCTGTGGAATTGCCGTCTTTGGCGGCATCTGGTTTTTCTTCCGTTTTCCGGCTTTCGGCTCCGGCCTCGCGTTGGTCGTCTTTTTCCTTGCGGTAATGCAGGAAATCGGAAACCTTTCTGTAACTGTCTTCGTGTTCATCGGCTCCCGGCAGCACCTTGGCGAACTTTACCAGCACGGAGCGGTCCAAGACCGAAAGCAAGGCTTCCAGTTGGCCGGGCGTTTCGCCCAAATGGGCTTTGAGCGCGGCGGAAAGTTCGTCGTTGGTCATTTCGATGGCGGCGATATCCATGCCTTGAGCCAGGTAAACGCGCAATATGTCGGTCAGCTCGGTGTAGTATTCCTTGATTCGGTTCTGTTGCCAGAGCTGCTTTTCCTTGAGGGCCTTCAAACCGGCAATCGCCTGGTCGATGGGCGGCACGGGCGGTTTCTGCGGCACGAAAAGCGGCTTGCCTTGCCGGACCCTTTTCCAAAGGTAGATGCCGGCAAGCGTCAGGGCGGCCACGCCAAGAATGATCCAGAGCCAGAAGCCGTAGCGGTCAAAATATTCGTTGAACAGTTCTTTTCGGCTCACCTCGAAAGTGGCGCGGATGTCTTTGATGGGTTGTAGCGTATCGACCACGGGCGCGAAGAAACGCACCAGGCCGGTATCGGTCTGAACTTGCAGGAGGCTGTCGTTGCGCACGAATTCAAATCGGAAAGCCGGCATGGTATAGGTACCTTCCTTATAGGCCGAAAAACGGTATGCCACCGACCGCACGGCAAGCCCCGAAGCGGCGTTTGAAGAAAGGCTCACGCGCAGGCTGTCTTCGGGAATCAGCTGCAGGTTGTCTGAAATGCGGTCCTGCAACACGGGGAAATTTACCTTTTGGGGCTCGTCGCTCTGGCAGAAAAGCCGCAACTCCAGCGCATCGCCGATCCAGCCGGAGGTGTCGAACTGAGCCCACACGCGTACTTCCTGCTGCGCCCTTGCCGGGCAGAACAGGCTTATGCCGAGCAGGCACACAAGTAATGGCAGTTTGTGTTTTATCATCATAGTTTGTTGAACAGATTGATAAGGGGCTTTACATAGTCTTCGCCCGTGCGCACGGATACATGGGAAATGCCGTATTTGGCCATCAGGGTGTTCCTGCGGCGGTTTTCCTCCTGCCGGTAGGCTTCAAAAGCCTTGCGGTTGCGGGTCGAAGAACTGTCTATCATGAACGTTTTTCCGCTTTCGTTGTCCTCGATACGCAACAGCCCCCAGTCGGGCAGCGCGTTCTCCAAGGGGTCGGACACGTGTATGGCAATCAGCTCGTGCGCTTTGCAGGCTATCTTGAGCGCCTCTTCGTAGTGCGAGTCCATAAAGTCGGAAAGCAGGAAGGCCGTGCTTCTGCGTTTTTGCACATTGCGCAGGAACCGCAGCGCAGCGCTGATGTCCGTGCCGGTGTGAGCCGGCTTGAAATCGATCATTTCGCGGATGATGCGCAACAGGTGCGAGCGGCCTTTCTGCGGCGGGATGTACTTCTCCACTTCCGAGCTGAAGAAAACCGCGCCCACCTTGTCGTTGTTCTGCGATGCCGAAAAGGCGAGGATGGCGGCTATCTCGCTGATGGTCTCGCGCTTTTGCGCCACGCTGCCGAAGAATCCGGAAGCGCTCACATCGATGAGCAGCATCACGGTAAGTTCGCGTTCTTCCTCAAACACCTTGACGTAAGGCTTGTGAAAACGGGCGGTGACTTTCCAGTCGATAAAACGGATGTCGTCGCCGTACTGGTATTCGCGCACTTCGCTGAACGCCATGCCGCGGCCTTTGAACGCGCTATGGTATTGTCCGGAAAATATCTGCCGCGACAAGGCTTTTGTCTTGATTTCGATTTTCCGTACTTTCTTTAATAATTCGGAGGTTTCCATGTCTTTGGATTTTAACCGACCTTTTGAACGGCGGTCAACCCGCCCGGGTATCTTCCGTTCAAGAAGCCTATGGAACTTCCACCGTGTTGAGGATTTCGTTGAGGATATTCTCGGTGGTGACGTTTTCGGCTTCGGCTTCGTAGCTGAGGCCGATACGGTGGCGCATCACGTCGAAGCATACGGCGCGCACGTCTTCGGGAATCACATAACCGCGGCGCTTGATAAAGGCGTAAGCCTTGGATGCCAAGGCCAGGTTGATGCTGGCACGGGGCGAGGCGCCGAAAGAAATCATGCTGCGGTATTTCTCCAGTTTGTACTGTTCGGGAAAACGGGTGGCGAACACGATGTCGGTGATGTAGTTCTCTATCTTTTCATCCACATAGACCTCGCGCGTCAGTTCGCGGGCCTTGATGATGTCTTTGGTATCCACCACCTTGTTGATGGTAGGATATTGGTTGGTGATGTTCTGACGGATAATCTGCTTTTCTTCGTCCTTTTTGGGATAGCCGATAACGAGCTTGAGCATGAAACGGTCCACCTGCGCTTCGGGCAGCGGATAGGTTCCTTCCTGTTCGATCGGGTTCTGGGTCGCCAAGACCAGGAAAGGATCTTGCAGCTTGTAGGTTTCCTCTCCGATGGTTACCTGACGTTCCTGCATGGCTTCCAGCAACGCGCTCTGCACCTTGGCCGGGGCGCGGTTGATTTCGTCCGCCAATACGAAGTTGGCGAAGATAGGGCCTTTGTGGGTAATGAAGTTCTCGTCTTTCTGACTGTAGATCTGCGTGCCGATAAGGTCGGCCGGCAGCAGGTCGGGCGTGAACTGTATGCGGCTGAAATTGGCATCGACGGCGGTGGCGAGGGTCTTGATGGCAAGGGTTTTCGCCAAGCCCGGCACGCCTTCGAGCAACACATGGCCGTTTGCCAAAAGCCCGATCAGAAGCTTTTCAACCATGTCTTTCTGCCCCACGATGTTTTTCTTCATTTCCATCGACAGCAAGTCCACAAATGCGCTTTCCTGCTGGATTCTTGCGTTGAGTTCTTTGATGTCAACCTGTTGATCCATGATATGTTTTTTTTAGCAACGCGACAAAGATATGCATAAAGAGTGTCGGCAATTCTTAAAAAAATGTTAAAATCTTTGTAACAAATTGATGGATAAAAAGATGAGGTGGGTTCTAAAAGGGGCGGACACGGGTTTGAAAGAGGCTTGAAAAAGGAGAGAAGATAACTTGTAAATTGTTGGAAATGACATTAAAAAAGCCCGCTGATAAAAATCGGCGGGCTTGGGAGAGAAAAAAAGCGGATGAACTTAATCCACCCAATAAATGTAGTCGGCTTTCCGCGGGGCGGCTTCCGGCAGTTCGCCTTCGGTATAGCCGATAATGCAGTTGCCGATGCCTTCGTAGTTGCCTTCGATGCCCCAATCTTTGAGCATTTGCAGGCCTTCGGGCATGTCGAACACTTCTTTGGCGCGGTGAATCCAGCACGAACCCAAACCAAGGGCGTGGGCGGCGTTCATCAGGTTGCCCATCACCAGCGAACCGTCGTAGAGGTAGGTGGGCATATCCCGGTTGGCAAGCACCACCAATACTACCGGCGCACCATAGAAAGGATCCTTGTCGGTGCCCATTACCTGTGCGTTGAGCTGGGAGAGCCTGTCGCGCACTTCCTTATTGGTTACCGCCATGATGATGGGGGCTTGTTTGCCTCGGCCGGTGGGGGCATAGGTTCCGGCTTCCAGCACTTGGTCAAGCAGGGCCTTTTCCGGCATCCTGTCTTGGTATTGCCGGATGGCGCGTCTTGTCTTGAGCGTTTCCAGGGTGTTGTTTTCTTTCATGGTGTCGGTGGTTTTGCAGTCCGAACAGGCGGTAAGGAATACCAGCGTGAGCGCGGCTGCCAGAATGGTTTTTAAATTCTTCATTTTGGTCAGTTTTACGGCAAAATTACACGGGTGGGGTGGATTTTGCAAAAAAAATGTTTCTTTGCAGGCGTATGGTTTGTCCCTTCAATGCCTTGTATGCGATGAAAAAATCCTGTCTATACGGTTTGGTGGCTTGCTTGTGTTTTTGCACGGCCTGTCGGGAAACGCCCCGGAATTCCGTTTGGTTGCTTGAAGAACGCTTGGCGGCTATGGTGGATACGCTTCCCGGCGTGACAGGGATAGCGTTCGTGAGTGCAAGGGATACCGTAACCGTCAACAACGGAGGGCATTATCCGATGATGAGCGTGTTCAAGCTTCATCAGTCTTTGGCGGTGGCGAACACGTTGGCGCGTCAGGGCAAAGGATTTGACAGCGTTCTGTATATACAT
>CAMWTX010000080.1 GCA_947177315.1 uncultured Bacteroidales bacterium
GCGTTGCGGTGGCTCTTCCTTTATCTCCTAAAAACTTTTCAAACTTTATCTCCCCTCAATCGAAGCCTGAACGAAAAAAGCGTTTTTGGGGGGGTGAGATGCGAGGCGGAAGCCTAAGGTTTCGAGGGAGCTTACTGAAGTAAGTGACCGAGATAACCTTAGGCTTCCAACGAAGCAGATTGCCGCCCAAAACGCTTTTTTCTAAGCATCAATATTCGCATATTTTGCGTTCTGCTGTATAAACTCCCGGCGTGGTTCCACATCATCCCCCATCAGCATGGAGAAAACGCGGTCGGCTTCGGTGGCGTTCTCAATCGTAACCTGCCGCAGGGTACGGGTGGCGGGGTTCATGGTGGTGTTCCACAACTGGTGGTCGTTCATTTCACCCAAACCTTTATAACGCTGCACCGCGATACCTTTTACGCGGCCACCCTCGCTGAGTTCTTCCACCAGGGCGGCGCGTTCTTCTTCGGTCCAGCAGTAGCGTTCCAGCTTGCCTTTCTTTACCATGAACAAAGGAGGCGTGGCGATATAGACATAGCCTTGTTCTATCATTTCGCGCATGTGGCGGAAGAAGAATGTGAGAATCAAGGTGGTGATATGGCTGCCGTCCACATCGGCATCGGTCATGATGATAACCTTGTGGTAACGGAGTTTTTCGAGATTGAGAGCCTTGCTGTCTTCTTCGGTGCCCAAGGTAACGCCCAAAGCCGTGTAGATATTCTTGATTTCCTCGCTTTCGAACACCTTGTGCTGCATGGCTTTTTCCACGTTGAGGATTTTACCGCGCAAGGGCAGAATGGCCTGAATCTTGCGGTCGCGGCCCTGCTTGGCGGTTCCGCCGGCCGAATCCCCTTCGACCAGGAACAACTCGCATACTTCCGGGTTGCGTTCCGAGCAGTCCGCCAGTTTTCCCGGCAGGCTTCCGCCCGAAAAAACGCTCTTGCGCTGCACCAGTTCGCGCGCCTTGCGTGCCGCATGACGCGCCGTGGCCGCCAACACCACCTTTTCCACAATCATCTTGGCTTCCTTGGGGTGCTCTTCGAGGAAATAAGCCAACTTTTCGCTCACCAACTGCGAAACCACAGCCGAAACCTCGCTGTTTCCGAGTTTGGTCTTGGTCTGCCCTTCGAACTGCGGTTCGGATACCTTTACCGAAATAACCGCCGTGAGGCCTTCGCGGAAGTCATCGCCCTTGATTTCGATTTTCTGCTTGTCGAGTTTGTCGAGCATACCCGATTTACGCGCGTAATCGCCCAAGGTCTTAGTTAACCCCAGACGGAAACCGGTAAGGTGTGTACCGCCTTCTATCGTATTGATGTTGTTTACGTAGGAATGAAGGTTTTCGGAAAAACCATCGTTATACTCCATCGAGAGTTCCACTGGAACGCCGTTCTTTTCGCCTTCGATATAAATCGGTTCGGGCATCAACACGGTACGGGTGGCATCCAGATAGGCGATAAAGTCTTTCAAGCCTTCGGCCGAATAAAAGCTGTCCGACTTGAAACTGCCGTCTTCCATAGGCTGGCGGCGGTCGGTAAGGCTCAAGCGCAATCCCTTGTTCAAAAACGCCAATTCGCGCAAACGGGCGGCCAAAACATTGTAATCATAGACGGTTACGGAAAAAATCTCGGCATCGGGATGAAAATGCACCAATGTACCGCGGTCTTCATTGCTTTCGCCCACTACCTTGACCGCATACAAGGGGCGGCCTTTGGCATATTCCTGAACAAAGTGCTTTCCGTCGCGGAAAACATCCACCTGCATGTGGTCGGAAAGGGCGTTCACGCAGGAAACACCCACCCCGTGCAGACCGCCGGAAACCTTATACGTGCCTTTATCGAACTTACCCCCGGCATGAAGCACGGTCATCACCACTTCCAAAGCGCTTTTCTTTTCTTTGGGGTGCATGTCGGTGGGGATACCGCGGCCGTTGTCGCGCACCGAAATGGAGTTGTCTTCGTGGATGGTTACTTCCACATGGGTACAGTAGCCCGCCAAGGCTTCGTCGATGGAGTTATCGACCACTTCATACACCAGATGGTGCAGGCCTCGCACGTTTACATCGCCTATATACATGGCAGGGCGTTTGCGCACCGCTTCCAAGCCTTCCAGCACCTGGATATTCTGCGCGGTATATGCCCCTTGGTTCATTTCCGGACTTTCCACTCCGTTATTTTCCAACTCACTCATCTTTAGCAAATTATAAATTTAACTATCTTACAAAGATACATGCCGGAACGCTCTTTTACAAGCCGTTTTTCCACGATTTTATCAACAACGGGAAACAGGCGGGCATCAATCGAAAAACCGCCAGGAGATACCGAAACGGAAACAGCGGTCCAGCAAGGGATAATGCGGAGTCTGGATATAATTGCGCTTGAAGAGACCCTCGGCTATATTGATGCCTTTTACAAAGAAATTGGCGCGTTTTATCTGCAGGTTCGCAAAAACATTCATAAAGAAGAAATTGCCAGTCTTTACCTCATCCTGCCAATAGTAGCTTGCCAGCGAGGGGTCGTAGGCATCGGCATAATAACTTGTGTTATAAACAAATTCAAGACCTATCTGTATCTGCGCTATGTTCTTGACGGGAATGATGCCGTAAAGGCTTTCCTGCAAGGCGAACAGCGGCAGGTGCATGTAATCCTGGTTGGAGACGTAAGAAAACATGAGCAGGTTGTCCAAACCCACGTATTTGCCGATATGCGCGTTCTTGCCCAACACGGCGTTGGCCACCCAAAAATCATCGTAAGCCGTTACCGGGCCGTTTTTCTTGAAGAAGGTATAATTGTCCAGATACGACGCCTTGAAGCGGGCCCACCAGCCTTTGTAAGAGAAATCGAGCTGTATGTTGTACTCCATGCTGTGCATGCCGGGGCCTTCACAATTGTACATATTGTACTTGTTGTCCCAATAATGGTGGTTGGAAAAATGATAGGAATAAATCATATCGGGCGTATAATCGCTCCAGCCCAGATGCAATTGTATTCCGTCCCGCTTGGAAAGTGTGCGCTCACGGTCGTTCTTAAACAGATACTTCAACCTGACCCATGCCGCCATATCGAAGATATTGTAATCCCCGAAATTCACATCGGCATAGCCCTCCAACACCACCCTGTCGGCAAAATCGAACTGCAACTGCACAAAAGGAGCGAGCTGAAGCCATTCCTCGCGCCGTATCTGGTCGTGCCAGCGGATATACTCGTTCTTGATACCGGCGGCCACCTTGAAGCGGTAACCGAACGGAATGTATTCCATATCGGCGCTGCTGTAGAAAAGCCGGTTGGTCATCTTCATCAGGTTCGACTTATCGGAACTTTCCTGCGGAGAGAGGAAAAAATCGGTATATAAGCCGTCTGCCGCCGTGGTCTTGTCGCGGTAGCGCATATAGAGGTCTTCCACATCGAATTCGTGGGTCAGATAACCGAAACTCCGGTTGTTTTCGGCGATGGAATCCTTGCCGGTCTTGTAGAAATGATACGATTGCTTGAAGAAATACCGGTTCTCGCGCCACCGGTTGCTGGCTTTTTCCATATAAACCGGCATCCGCAGCCTGTTGTTGATGCTGTTCTTGAAAAAGAGGGAATCGTATTTGATGCCGCCGTTCTCCCCTACCGCCGCCACATTGTGAAAATAGCCGAAGATAATGCGGTATTTGGCATCACGGCTGATGTAATTGCCCGAAACGCGCAGGTTATACTGGTTGCTGTGGCTGTTGATATAGGCGCCGTAAGCGTCATAGACCCGGAAATCCACGCCCAGATTCAGGCCGCGCGCCACATTCTGGTAATAGGTAGCCTTGAAATAGTTCAGATCCTTGCCGAAATTATTGACGAAATACAGCGTGGTATAAGGGTTCTTGGTTTGATAGAACGGCGTGTTCTGCGGCGTATAGAACCAAGAGGAAAACGGATTGGTGCGCAAGGTAAAGCCTGAGGAGTGGCGCGGCATATACTCCAGCAATTGGTCGGGCATCCCGAAATTGCCCCTGTTGGCGCGGAAATCGTTGTGCTTATAGGCTTCATCGTAGATTTGAAAGCCGTCCAGGGGATAACTCATCGTGTCGAACACCGGCAGGCCGCTCTGCATGGGCAGGTCGTAGAAATAAACGGTCTCGCCCCTGCTTTTGGCCATGCCCGCCAACTTGGCCCGGCGTATGGAGTCACGCCGCTGCTGGGGGGTAAGCGAAGAACCAACGGCTTCTTCGCCAGGAACGGGTTCCTGTCCCATGGCGGAGAAACTCGCCGTCAAGACCGCCACAAAAATCAGAAACTTCCACCCGCGCATGAAACTACGTGAGTTTAAAACAGAGATACTTGATTTTCCGGCCTTCCGCCAGCCAACGTTTTTCGTAGGTGGTCTGCACCTGCGAGGCCTCTCCCATATCCTGGGCCGAGGCATATAGATCGGAGGTGTTGCGCAGTATCGGATAAGCAGCGGGAAGCACCACTTCGTTCAGGCAATATTCGTAGAGGTCGGTATCGTCGGTCTTGAGATGCACCACGCCTTTTCCGTCGGGAAAAATCTTGCGGTAACGGTCTAAGAAAGCCGGAGAACAGAGCCGTTTGTTGGGTTTGGAGGGCTGGGGGTCGGGAAAGGTTATCCATATTTCCGATACCTCGCCCGGAGCGAACACCCTATCGATAAATTCGGCACGGGTGCGTACAAAGGCCACATTGGGCATATTGTCTTCGGTGGCCGTCTTGCAGCCCCGCCAAAGCCTCGCCCCCTTGATGTCCAATCCCACAAAATTCTTTTGCGGATGCAACCTGGCCAGACCCACCGTATAGTCGCCCTTGCCGCAACCTATCTCCAACACCACGGGATTCGCGTTCCCGTAGTATTCCGTCTGCCACTTGCCCCATAAAGGAGCCTGCCACGGCTGTATCGTGGCAGGGAATTGAAAAAGGTTCCGGAAGCCTAAATTCTCTTCGAATCTGGCGAGCTTATTCTTTCCCAAACCGGTTTAGTTTGCAAAGATCCAACAATCCACGTTCTTGTCTCGGAAAGCCGCCCTTTCTTTCAAGGCATCGTTCCTGTCGGCGCAAGTCTTTACGCTCACATAGTACATATTCTTGGCTTCCACATAGAGAATCGAGGCTTCGTACCCGTCGGCATGCATCTGCTTGCATTTCTTGCGGGCATTGTCTTCCACGGCGAAACCGCCTACAATAAGGTAATATTTGCCGGCCACAGGTTTCTGAATATCGGCTTTCTGCGCAGGTTTGGCAGTTTCTTTCTGAGCCTTGACAGGCTGGGATTTAGCCGGTTGCGCCTTGGCGGGCTGCTTCTGGGCAGGCTGGACAGGTTTTTCAGCCGGTTTGGCGGCAGGCTTGGCCGCGGGCTTGGGCTGTTCCTTAGGTTGCTGCGCCTTGGTCTGTTGTTGCTGTGCCTTGGCCTGGGCTTCCTGCTGCTTTTTCTGTTCCTGTCCGGCCTTTACCTGACGGGCGATTTCGGCATTTTCTTCCGCCACCTGCTTTTCGTGCTCGTCATCTTCCATCATCATATCCAAGCCTTCCACAAGTGCATTGAAGGCTTCCTCCATCTTTTCTTCCATCTTCATTTCCGTGGTCTTGGGCTTGAAAGCGGAAACCACCTTTTCGCGTACCGGCTTGATGCCCACCAAAACCACCGCCAGAATCACCACCACGCAAATCAGGATAAACCACCACTGCATGAAAAACGGCGTATCGTTGCCGTTTTTGCGAACCACCGGCGAAACCGGCTTTTTCTTACCGTCTCCCAACATGAGCCCCTTACCCGAAGAGGTAGGCTGCGCGTTGGGTTGCAGGCGCTTTACGGGCGGATTCAAGGGGCGGCGCTGAGGCCGGGGACGTTCTTCATTGACCGGAGCGAACGGCTTGGGTTCGGGCGCCGGGGCAGGTGCAGGCGCCGGAGCGGGCGCGGGAGCCGGTTCCGGAACGGGAGCCGGAGCGGGGGCTTCCAAACCGAAGTCCTGGCTTTGCGGTGCCATGTTTTCGACCGTGGGGGTAAAAACCACTTTTCCGCTCGTGATATCGAAAACACCTATATTCTCGATGCGCACGTTTCCGTTCCCCTTCAAATCGCCCAGCACTTTGCGCACCCATTTTTCGATTTCCTCTTTCGCTTCTTCCTCGCCCAGGTTTTCCTCAAAAGCGAAATAATTCAAGAATGCCTTATCCACAGGAGGAATTTCCTTAAACAGGATATGGTTCTTTCCTTCGTACTGACCGTTATAGAAAACTCCCAGGCCGGGAATGGCGGCTTCCTGCAAAGGTTGTTCACTCAAAAACTTCCTTAAATATTCGGCAACGTTCATTTTGATTGTATTTTAAGGCGGTTAATCTTTATTTGAATTAAAAAAGTCCGTTCACCTGCGCATCCACTTTATCGATGATGGAACCGAGGTCTTCGGGTTTGTTTCTGAAATCAAGGTCGTTCACGTCCACCACCAGCAATTTGCCCTGTTTGTAGTGTTCGATCCAGGACTCATAGCGGTCATTGAGGCTCTTGAGGTAGTCCAGACGGATGCTGCTTTCGTAATCCCTGCCGCGCAACTGAATCTGTTTTACCAGCGTGGAAACGTCGGCCTTGAGGTAAATCAGCAGGTCGGGCGGTTGCAGGAAACTCTGCATCAGTTCAAAAAGGGAAACATAGTTTTCGAAATCGCGCGTGGTCATAAGCCCCATCGCATGGAGGTTGGGCGCAAAGATGTAGGCATCTTCGTAAATGGTACGGTCCTGAATCACGTTCTTGCCTTTCTTGCGGATGTCGATTACCTGCCGGAAACGACGGTTCAAAAAGAAAATCTGCAAGTTGAAAGACCAGCGCCGCATATCTTCATAAAAGCTGTTCAGATACGGGTTCTCGTCCACTTCCTCATAAAGCGGTTTCCAACGGTAATGCTTGGAAAGCAGGCCGGTAAGCGTGGTCTTTCCCGACCCTATATTGCCCGCTATGGCTATGTGCATCATGGCTGTACGTCTTATATTTTGAACATTACGGCAAGAATCTTCCCGTCTGTTCATAAGCTACAAAGATACAAAAGGTAACCTCTTTTAACAAACGTTGGTTTCCAACCGACCTTTTATGAACGTAGTTCGTATTTCATCGGTGTTCATGATTTCGCTACG
>CAMWTX010000081.1 GCA_947177315.1 uncultured Bacteroidales bacterium
ATCGGGGGGGCAAGTTCCATCACAATGGCCTTACGGGTGGCGAAGCCCACCGAATAGACGGGAATCCAAGGCGAATCCATATTGACCTCCAGCTGTATGGCGATAGCCGCCCCTACAAAAATGGAAACCAGCGAAACCAAGGGAATGGAGTCGAATCCCAACTGGTTCATCTCGCCCACCACCTGTTTCCAAAAAAGCTTGCGCTTTCCCGGTGGGGAAAACACCTTGCCCAACAGAATGAAATAACTTCCTATCGTACGTATCATAGCCAAACAAGCCCCTTGACGGACTTTCGGGCAAAGATAGCAATGTTTTTTGTTTGCCGGGCTTTGTATATTTTTGCCCAAACCATTTTGGCGGATGAAAACCAAGAAAATCTTCAAACCCCTCCTGCCCTGCCTGCTTTTAGCCGGAACGCTCTGTTCGTGCAGGCCTCACTACTATCTGCCCGGCGGCAACCACCGCCGCAAACCTGCCCCAAACTGCGGCTGCCCCTCTTTCTCACAGCACGCCCCCTTATTCTTCAACACGCCCAGGTTCCAGCCGCTGCACGGAAACCAGCCCGTGTACGCGCACTTTCTGCCCGTTGGCAACGTTCCGCACGCCGACAAAAGGCGGTAGCGTTTCCTCCACCACATAATCGGCATGCTCCATACGGATTCTTGAACCCACGGGAACATCGGCCATTCGGAGGGTTTCCGCCACATACCATGTTTCTTCCCGGGGGTGAACCGCCGGCTCCTGTCTTTTCAAAGATTGGAACGCAGCCTCTTCCTGTTCTCGCAAGCGGTCGCATTCTTTCTGTCGGATGCCCTCCAAAAGTTTTTCCGCAGCAGGCCCCATATAGGGCGCAGGAATCACGATGCCTTTTTGGAGCAAGGCCATGTAGGTGGAAAAGAACGCCTTGCGGTTCTTGCCGTAGCGGTGGCACGCCATTTCCAGATCCTGTTCGAAATAGCGGCTCGTCTTTTCGAAATAGCCGGCAATTACCTGCAAGATATCCTGAGGAAAGATACGGGGCGAAAAAAAGGGCTTGAAAAGCGTCTTGAAATTCTTTTTCCATTCCCTGCCATGCGGATAGACCTCGTTGCCATACTGCTTCTGTGTCTGCAAGTGCGCCCATTCATGCACGAATACGAACAAAAGCGCATAAGGATTCAAGTCTATCTGCAAGGAAATGGTATGGAGCGTTGAGAAACCGCCCGCACCGGAAGAAACGGCATTTCCCGAAACCTTGGGAGGCATGTAATAGCCCAGCGTGCTGCCCTTGCGGTTGGAGAACGCCACGCGCACGCCATCCCGCTGCAACATGGAAACCACCAGAGGCAACGCCTCCGCAATGATATAGGGCTTGAGCGCCCACGCCACATTCCGTTCTACCTTGATGCCTGCAGACACGGGCCAAGCGATGCTTTAGAACACAGGAGGTTTGGGCCTGCCTTTATACTGCCCGTGGAAACGCCGGAACCGCAACGAAACCACCCCGAAGAACGCCTCCTTGAATATCTTCTTGCTCATCTTGGAGGTGCCTTCGGTACGGTCGGTGAACACGATGGAAACTTCCTTTATCTGATAGCCCAGCTTGTAGGCGGTATATTTCATCTCTATCTGGAACGCATAGCCCACAAAATGCACGTCATCCAGATCCATGCCGCGCAAGAGGGAGGCCTTGTAGCAGACAAAACCGGCCGTGGCATCGCCTATCTTCATACGGGTAACGAAACGCACGTAAGCCGAAGCGTAATAAGACATGAGCACCCTGCCGATAGGCCAATTGATCACGTTCACCACCCCGTTCACATAGCGCGAACCCACACTGAGGTCTGCGCCGTCTTTGGCACAGGCGTTATAAAGCCTTTCCAAGTCGAGAGGATTGTGCGAGAAGTCGGCATCCATTTCGATAACATACTCGTACTGATGCCGCAACGCCCACTTGAAACCGTGAATGTAGGCCGTGCCCAAGCCCAACTTGCCGGTACGTTTTTCGATAAACAGACGGTCGCCGAACTCCGTTTCGATAAGCCTTTCCACAATGGCGGCCGTGCCGTCGGGCGAATTGTCTTCCACCACCAGGATATCGAAAGCCTTAGGCAAGGCAAACACCGCCCGGATGATTTTTTCGATATTCTCCTTTTCGTTGTAGGTAGGAATAATTACCAATGTGTCGCTACGCATACCCAAAGGTTTTAACATTCTCCGACAAATGTAGCAAAATATTGTGAAAAACGGGAATCTCCGCTATCTTCGCGCAAACCTAAAGACACATACGGCAATGAAATTCGAGATAGGCGACAAGGTAAAGTTCATGGACCAGGAAGGCCAAGGCGAAATCACCAAAATCATCAACGCCAACACGGTAGGCGTCACCACCGACGGGTTTGAAATTCCCTGTTCGGTTACCGACCTGATCAAGGTGGAAAAACCGGCATCTACCGCCGAACGCCTGTTTTACGAAGGCAAGGGCAGTTACGATGCCCCGGAGAAAGCCCCTAAGAACGTAAACAGGATACCGGCGGCGCACCACAGGCCGGAAGAGGAAGAAGATTTACCGGAGATGCCAACTCAAGCCTCCTCACCGACCGCCGAAGAAGCGGAAGACCTGCGTATCTCTCCCCTGCGCCGTTCGTTCGGCGGCAAGAATCCGCAGAGCGAGGGCGTCTATATCGCGCTCGTACCCTTGGATCAGCAGTTCATGCTGCGCGGCCCGCTGGAATTCTATATCGTGAACTATACGCCCCACACCCTGCTCTACAATTTCGCCACCCGGGGCGCGGAAAGCTTTTACGGCGTGGATTTCGCTTCCGTGCCTCCTTACAGCAAGATATTGGTGGAAAGCGTGGAGCGCGAGGATTTGGGCCTATGGACGGAAGGCATCCTGCAAGGATTGTTCTTTCAGGACGAAAGCCCGACATGGCTGTTGCCGTTCAGCAAAGATTACAAGATACGGGTGAACCATCTAGGACGGCAGGAAAACTATGTATTTCCGGTATTCATGCAACAGAAAACGCTCTTGGTGCCGGTACTGGATGCCGCCCTGCACAAGGCCGAAGGCATCGCACTCCAGTCTGGAAAAGCCCGCAACGAAGAAGGCAAAGCCGAACAGCCTGCCCGAAACATCGTTACCGACTCCAAGAATCCGCTACAGGCCTATATGATTCAACGCAATGTGGCGGAAGTGGACCTGCACGTGGAAAAACTGCTGGCCACGCGCCTGGAGCTCAAAAACGCCGAAGAAAAAGACTATCTGGCCCGCCAACTGCAAGTATTCGAAACCTGCCTGAACCAAGCCATCAACCAGCGGCTCTCCAAAATCATCTTCATCCACGGGGTGGGCAACGGAATCCTCAAGGCCGAAATGGAAAAGAATCTCAAGCAGTACGAGAACCTGCATTTTATGGAGGCGTCCCGGGTTAAATACGGGGCGGGAGCGCTTGAGGTATATATCGGATAAAGCTGCGCCTCGCATCTTACCGCCCAGAATCTTTGTTGAAAATTTTATTACATTTGCATAATAAAATTATTAGAGCAATCTAATAAAATTATTAGCACAACCTAATAAAATTTACAATGAACATTCAACGTTCTTGTTTTCAAAAGATAATCGAGCGTATTTTAGAACCCCGAAAGTTCATCCAAGTGCTGTACGGGGCCCGGCAGGTGGGCAAGACTACGCTGATGCAACAAGTGGCAAAGGCTGTCGGAGAGCCTTATCTGTTTGCATCCGCCGATGATATGAATGAAGCAGACACGGTTTGGGTACGCCGACTATGGGACGAAGCCCGGAAGTTGCACCGGCAGACAGGCAAAGCCGTACTCTTGATTATCGATGAAATACAGAAAGTGCCGAACTGGAGCGAATCGGTAAAGAAAGAATGGGATGCCGACAGTCTCAATAGTCAGGATATCAAGGTCGTTATCTTGGGATCATCTTCTCTGAAGATTCAACAAGGGCTTACTGAATCGTTGGCAGGACGCTTCGAATCCATTTTCATTCCCCATTGGTCTTATCAGGAAATGGCAGACGCTTTCGGATTTTCCTTGAACCAATACATTTGGTTAGGCGGTTATCCGGGTTCGGCACAACTGGTTTCCGATGAAAAACGATGGAAGCACTATATTCGTAATTCGTTAATAGACACCACATTGTCGCGAGACATCCTGATGATGACACGGGTGGACAAACCCGTATTGTTGCGCCGGCTGTTCGAAATAGGCTGTTCCTATTCGGCACAAATCCTTTCTCTTACCAAGATACAGGGCGAACTGATGGAATCGGGCAACCTGACCACCCTCAGCCATTACCTTTCGCTGCTCTCCTCAGCGAGCCTGCTCTGCGGCTTGGAAAAATTCAGCAACAACGTATTGCGCAAACGGGCTTCCAAGCCCAAATTCCAAGTATTCAACAATGCCCTGATGAGTGCCGTGAGCCCCTATTCCTGGGAGGAAGCAGCCCTGAACCCATCCCTTTGGGGCAGGGCGGTGGAATCGGCGGTGGGGACCCACCTGCTCAATCACTCCTATGGCGAAGACTACCGGCTGTATTACTGGAACGAAAACAGCAAGGAGGTGGATTTTGTTATTGAGAACGGCAAAAAGACCGTGGCGATTGAAGTAAAAAGCGGCAAGGATTCCTTTAACCGGGGAATGGCCTTATTCGACCAACAGTTTCATCCCTCAGCCCTCTACACCATAGGCACCGACGGAATCCCCTTGGAAGAATTCTTCCGCATGAACCCCGCGGAATTGTTTTAAAAGAAGGAGCCGCGGGGCGTACGCATCGCCCTGCCCGCCACGCAGGAAGCGCCCTAAAAATTGGCAAAAAAAATCCGGAACCTGTCGGTTTCGACGGGCTCCGGATAGAGGGAATTAGAATTCCTACGGATTTACTTCTCAGGCAAGAATCTTATTTTTTTTGTGAGGCTGTAATTCAGCAGCCGAAAAATAATTTTTCGCTTCCATTGCCTCATCAATAGCGACAAGCAAGCTGTTTACCGCATCATAAGCCTCCTCTATAAACGTTGCATTAAGTACTATTTTTTTCTCTTTATCAACTTCGATGGTCGGATTTTTTTTCAAGAACGCTTGGTCGGGTTTTCCGTCCGAATGAACCAATATATGCCTGATTTCAAGAAAAGGCAAGGCTTTGTCTATCAATTGTTGTTTTATCGACAAATCCAATTTCTTGTTTATCTTAGAAATCAAACTAAGCGTACTGCGCTTATTTTCTAACTGCTGAAAGATTTGCGCCATAATCTTTTGCACAATCTCTTTTTTTGTGGATATCGCCAAAATATCATTGGCATTCATATTTACCTTATGCTCTCCAACCAACCTATCCGTATTGGCACCATTCATAGCCCCTTCTTGAAGAATATACCGCATATACTCCGTTACTTCCTCATACATATCCTTGATAAAAGCAACATAGATAGTTCTTCTCAAATGATTCACTACCAATTCTCGATTATGGGCATTATTTTTCCTATTGAAAAGCAATGGATGCTTAGCAGCATCAACTCGCTGGAATATGGTATCATCATCCTTTAACAATTCTTTGTTTAAAACGAGGATATTCACAAATTCCTTATCGGTTCGAAAATAATCCAACCTGCTCTTAAACCGTCTGTATCCTTTACTTGACATATTATTATGTATTTACATTTTATCTTACTGCCACTTTGTAACTGCGTGCACCTACCCTTACGACATACACACCGCTATGCCACACCGGAATAGCCGTGGCACGGCCGTTATAGATGCGTTGCCCCGCCACATTATACACCTGCACCAACCCTCTGTCTTCCGAAAGGTGTATCGTGCGGTCTTGAACATAAACGCGGAAGTTATCCGCCTCGGCGTTCTCGTTGGCGGTGGGCTCGGTACCATTCTTAGCAAAGATGGCCGTGAGCGTAATGTCTTCCGTTACAGTCAACCGGCGGGGATTAGCGGTAGTCCCATCATCCCAGCGGACAAAACAATAACCCTCATTCGGAAAAGCTTCTATCGTGATTTGTTCATCGAGTTCATATTCTCCACCCCCTGAGACATGGCCCATAGATGCATCGTTGACGTTTACCGTTACCATTACCGTACCCGTAGAGAGTTCTTTTATTATGGAGAATTCTTTCCATTCCCTTGCCGATTTATAAGCCTTCATACAGCCCCGCGGCACGTAAAGCGTGCTATGAACAGAAAAACACCACTTATAACCAGCATTAACATGAATACAGTCAGGTGGTGTCCTAGATAGAGAAGTTACGGAAAGAAGTTTTTCACATCCATAAAAAGCACCATCCCCGATAGAAGTCACACTCTTTGGTATCGTCACCGACGTCAAACCCGTACAATCCCCAAAAGCAGAAGAACCGATAGAGGTCACACTCTCCGGTATCGTCACCGAGGTCAAACCACTACATCCAAAAAAAGCATACTCCCCGATAGCGGTCACACTCTCCGGTATCGTCACCGAGGTAAGTTTATCCATTCCGTAACACAAATAGGAAGGAATACGCTCCACCTGATTTCCTAAAGTTATGGACGTTATATTCTCACAATTATAGAGCGGAGATTTCTCGCCAAAATAAGAATAATATCCAAAATCCCGACAGGCAACGGCATTCCATTCCATTGTTGTCAAACCCGTACAATACGCAAAAGCAGAAGAACCGATAGAGGTCACACCTTCCGGTATCGTCAACGAGGTCAAACCGAAACAACCCCTAAAAGCAGAAGAACCGATAGAGGTCACACTCTCCGGTATCGTCACTGACTTCAAACCACTACAACCAGAACACAGATTGCCTGGAATATACTCCACCTCTTTACCAAATATGATAAAGCTTACAGATCCAAACGGGGAACTTTCAAAAGACTTACAATGTCTGGCATTCCATTCCACCGCCTTCAAAGCGCTACAGCCACCAAAAGCCATATCCCCGATAAAGGTCACACTCTCGCCTATCGTCACCGAGGTCAAACCCGTACAATACGCAAAAGCAGAAGAACCGATAGTGTCAACTCCCTCCGGTATCGTCACCGAGGTCAAACCGCTACAATTCGCAAAAGCATAATACCCGATAGAG
>CAMWTX010000082.1 GCA_947177315.1 uncultured Bacteroidales bacterium
GCATACGTGTTGTAGTGAGGTCGCGTGGGCTCGGAGATGGGTATAAGAGACTGGCTATGAGGATGGTACTTTTGAAGAATACGCGAAACGGTAAGCAACAGCAGGTAGGCCGAAATGATTATCAATAAGTTTGTTAATACTATTGTAAGCCAAGGGAACGCCACGGGAACGAGGTCTATGTAATAAACGGCTTCGTTCAGTTTGAGCCATCCCGTGCTTTTCTGCAGGGCGCAGAGCCCCAATGCCGCCGCATTGCCCCAAAGCAATCCTTTGCCTAAAATCAACAGGGTCTGTTCCACGAAGATACGGCGTACCAACAGGGGCGTGCCCCCGAGCGCCATTAAGATTCCTACATGTGCCTTGCGTTCTATGATTAATATAAACAGCAAGGAAACCAGGCAGATAAGGCATACAATAAGCATAATCACCATCAGTACCCACACATTGGCGTCCACCAAGACCAGCCAATCGAAGATTTCGGGAAAAAGGGCGTCGCAGACAAAACTGTTGTAGCGGTAAGGCAGTTCAACTTGCAGGATTTGGGCGGCGAGCCGGCGTTTCGAAGGGTCTTCCAAACGAATGTCGATACCGTCCGAAAGGGTGGCGTTCCAATCGTTAAGTCGTTGGATATGACCGATATGTCCCAATACATACGTTTCATCGAATTTTTCCAGCCCCGTGCTGTAGATGCCGCAGACGGTAAAGGCGCGGGGGCGGAGGCTTCCCTCGCAGGCAAAGTAGGCCCGCAGGCGGCTTCCTGTGTCGATTTGTAATTTATTGGCCAGCAGCTCAGAAATCAGTACCTCCTGCGAGAGCCGTTTCCAATGGAGATTGCTGTCCAATGCCAGGAAGCCGGCATCGCTGGCAAAATCCGGCAAGCGCCCGCGTTTGATTTTGTCGGCAAAGAAAACGGTATCGAAACGGGGCGGCAAGCCCTTGTAAAAAACCCCGTGGCTCTGCTCCCTGCCGCGTACCAAAGCCCCTTTGAGCGTGTAGGCCTGCGCCGAAGAAAGGCTGGGTATGCTATTGATAGTATGCTGTAAGGCAGAATCCCACGCAATGTAGGCGGCTCCCTCGTCGTTGGCGAACAGGTAGGGCTGTATCACCACGTGGGAACCGAAGCCGAACACCTTGTTACTCACCTCTTGCCGGAATCCGGTCAGGATACAGGCGGAAACCACCATCACGCATACGCACAGCCCCGTACAGGCGATGCCCATGCGCACGATATGCCGGCTGTGGCGCAGCGAAGACGCGCCCGCCCAACGTTTGGCGATAAGATGTACTACACGGAGACCCATAAGCGCAAAGGTACGCGAAAATATAGTATCTTCGTACCTTTAAAACAGTTTGCATTGGCTCATGGAAAAAATCATCAAACTCCGTAAGGGGCTGGATATCAAAATTGAGGGTGTTCCCGACCATTCGCTCAACGCGCCTACGGTAGCCTATCGCAAATATGCGGTAAAGCCCGTTGACTTTTACGGTATGCAGCCGAAACTGTCCGTTGCCGAAGGCGACCGCGTGCTGGCGGGCAGCCCCTTGTTCTACGACAAGAAGAATTCCAAGATTACCGTTTCCTCGCCTGTGAGCGGCGTGGTGACGGAAATCGTTTACGGAGAGCGCCGCGTGATTCGCGAAATCCGTATAGAGGCAGACGAAAAAATTGAATACAAGTCGTTTGAACCGCTCAAGCCGGAAGATTTTACGGAAGAAAATGTAAAGGAGAGGCTTTTGGAAGCCGGGCTTTGGGCGTATATCCGCCAACGTCCTTATGATATTCCCGCCAATCCGGACAGCCGTCCGCGCAGCATCCATATCTCCGCATTCGACACCGCGCCTCTGGCACCCGACTTGGATATCGTCGTGCACGGGCAGGAGAACTTCTTTCAGGCCGGTATCGATGCCTTGAAGAAACTCACCGACGGCAAGCTGTATCTGGGCGTGCACCGCACCAAAACGGCATCGAACGTCTATAACGAATGCAAAAATGTGGAAATCTGCGTTTTCGATGGGGTTCACCCTTGCGGAAACGTAGGGATTCAGATTCATCATACCCAGCCTATCAACAAAGGCGAAACGGTTTGGTATGTGCATCCGCAAGACGTGGTGATTATGGGGCGGCTGTTGCTCAAGGGCGTTTATGACGCCACCAAAATCGTGTCGGTAGGGGGCTCCGAAGCCCTTCATACCGGTTACCACAAGATTTTGGCGGGCTTGAACGTGCAGTACCTGCTCAAGGATAACCTCAAGGAAAGCGAGCTCGAACCCCGTGTGGTGAGCGGCAATGTGTTGACAGGCACGAGCATCGGCGTTTCCGGTTATCTGGGTGCCTACGACCACGGCATTTCGGTGATACCCGAAGGCAAACGTTTCCGTTTTATGGGCTGGATGACTCCCGGCATCAACCTCTACAGCTATTCCCGCACTTTCTTTGCCTGGCTTTTCAGGCAGCGCCGCTACCGTATCGACACCAACCTGAACGGGGGAGAACGCGCTTTCGTGCTCACCGGGCAGTTCGAGAAAGTGTTGCCGATGGATATCTATCCCATGCAGTTGCTCAAGGCTTGCCTGGCGGAAGATATCGAGAAGATGGAAGATTTGGGCATCTATGAAGTGTCGCCCGAAGATTTTGCGCTCTGCGAATACATCGACGCCTCCAAGACCGAGATACAGCAGATTATTCGCAAGGGCTTGGAACTGGTTCGCAAGGAAGTGGACTAAGCCCGGCCGGTTAGGAATAAAGAAACACCTATATATAATATGTTGCGGAATTTCTTAGACAGGATCAAACCTCAGTTCGAGAAGGATGGAAAGTTGCATTTTCTCCATTCCACCTTCGAGGCGTTTGAATCCTTTTTGTATGTGCCTGATAAAGTTACCGTTTCGGGTAGCCATGTGCGGGATGCCTTGGATATGAAGCGCACGATGATTACCGTGGTGGTGGCGCTCTTGCCCTGCTTCCTATTCGGTATCTACAACACGGGTTATATGCACTTTGCCGCCCTGGGGCAGACGTGCGAGTTTTGGCCGGCCTTTTGGTTCGGTTGCACCAAGGTGTTGCCCATGCTGATTGTGAGCTATGTGGTGGGCTTGGGCATCGAGTTCGTGTTTGCCCAGATAAGAGGGCATGAGGTCAACGAAGGCTTTTTGGTTTCGGGCTTCCTCATTCCCCTGATCTGTCCGCCCGATGTGCCGCTGTGGATGATAGCCGTGGCCACCGCCTTTGCCGTTATCATCGGCAAGGAAGTGTTCGGCGGCACGGGTATGAATATCTGGAATCCGGCGCTCCTGGCGCGGGCGTTCCTGTTCTTTGCCTATCCCTCTCAGATGAGCGGCGATGCCGTTTGGGTGGCGGATGCCGTTTCCGGACCTACCGCCTTGGCCGCCATGTCTTCCCATACGGGCAACCTGCCTACGGCATCGGAGTTGTTTTGGGGATTCATTCCCGGTTCGGTGGGCGAAACCTCCAAGTTCTGCATCCTGCTGGGCGCGGCCATCTTGCTTTGGAGCGGCATAGGGAGTTTCCGCATCATGTTCAGCGCCGTGGCAGGCGGGGTGGTGATGGCGTGGATAGGCCGCCTGACGGGTTCTACCGATGCCACCGTGATGCAGCACCTGCTTTCGGGCGGATTCCTGTTCGGCGCGGTGTTTATGGCCACCGACCCGGTTACCTCCGCGCAGACCAATTGCGGCAAGTGGATTTTTGGTTTCCTGGTGGGGTTGATGGCGGTTCTGATACGTATCTATAATCCTGCCTATCAGGAAGGCATGATGTTGGCCATCCTCCTGATGAACACCTTTGCTCCCCTGATCGATTATCTGGTGGTGAACCGCAATGTCAACCGACGCAGGAAACGGCTGCAAGCGGTTCGTTCACAAGTTGAAAACGCCTAATATTCAGTAATCATGTTCTCCAATAAATACATATTTCTTTATACGTCGGGGCTTGTGGTGGCCGTGGCCGTGGTGCTGGCGCTTACGGCAATCCTGCTGCAACCCATGCAGGAACGCAACCGCGAAGTGGCCAAGATGCAGGAAATCCTCAAGGCCGCCGGGCAGACGGTTTCCAGCGAGGAGGCGGTGGAAATCTATAACGATTTGATAACCGCCGAATGGACGGTGGACAGGCAGGGCGCGTTGGTATCGGAATACAGGAATGTAAAAAGCGATTGGAAAGCGGTGGACGGCAACCTAAAGGCGCCCCGTGCTTTCGATTGCGACTTGAAGACCCAGCTGGGACAAGCCGCTTCGGGTAGCAAGGACGTGCTTTTTCCGGTGTTCGTGTGCCGCGATTCTCTCTATATCGTGCCTTTGCAGGGCAAAGGACTGTGGGGACCCATTTGGGGCTACCTCGCTTTGGGCAAGGATTTCAACACGGTTTGGGGGGCTACCTTCGGACATAAGGGCGAAACGCCGGGCTTGGGCGCGGAGATAGCCGAAGACGCTTTCCAACAGCAGTTTATAGGGAAACAACTATTCGACACGTTGGGCGGTTTCACGTCCATTACCGTGCAGAAAGGCGGTGCCGACAAATATGCCGGTGGGTCGGAACATGCCGTGGATGCCATTTCGGGCGGCACGATGACCAGCAACGGCGTAACGGCCATGTTGTCGGACTGTCTGGAATATTACCGTCCTTTTTTCCAAAACATGAAAGCGCGTATGCAGGCCGAAGCCGACACGGCGGCGGTTGCGGAACAGCAAGTTCCTGTGCTTGAATAAGGGTCAAGAAGATGAAAGAAAAAGATATGAAACGGCAGGAAAAAGCCCCTGCCAAGGTGCAAAGCCCCAAGCCGTCGGGCGAGGAAAACCGCCTGTTCTCGGCCAAGAACCTCAAATTGCTGAGCCGTCCTTTCGGCGCGGACAACCCCGTAACCGTGCAGGTGCTGGGCATCTGTTCGGCGCTGGCGGTAACGGTAAAACTGCAGCCGGCATTGGTGATGGCGGTTTCGGTTATCGTGGTGACCGGTTTTTCGAATCTTATCATTTCCTTGTTGCGCAATACGATACCACCACGCATCCGTATCATCGTGCAGCTTACGGTCATCGCCACCTTGGTGATTTTGGTGGATCAGGTGCTCAAAGCTGTGGCATACGATGTGAGCAAACAGCTTTCGGTATTCGTGGGTTTGATTATCACCAACTGCATCGTGATGGGTCGCCTGGAAGCCTTCGCGATGGCAAACAAGCCCTGGCCGGCATTCCTCGACGGTATCGGCAACGGGGCGGGTTACGGCTTTATCCTGATTGTGGTGGCGTTTCTGCGTGAGCTGTTCGGTTCAGGAACCCTCCTGGGATTCAAGGTGATACCCGAATCGTTCTACCAGGCTGGCTACGTCAACAACGGCCTGTTTATCCTGCCCCCCATGGCCTTGATCGTGTTGGGGGTAATCATCTGGGTGCATCGTTCTTTTAACCCTAACTTAATCGAGAAGTAAGCCATGGAAAATCTGTTCAGCCTTTTCGTGCGGTCGATTTTTGTCGATAATATGGTTTTTGCCTATTTTCTGGGCATGTGTTCCTATCTGGCGATTTCCAAAAACGTAAAGACCGCTTTCGGCCTCGGTCTGGCCGTGATTTTTGTTATGCTGATTACCGTTCCGGTAAACTTCCTCATCAATAAATACCTGCTGGTGAAAGGCGGCTTGTCCTGGTTGAGCCCGTCTTTGTCGGAAGTGGATCTGAGTTTCCTGAGCTTCATCATGTTCATTGCCGTTATCGCCGCCATCGTGCAGTTGGTCGAAATGGTGGTGGAACGCTATTCTCCGGCGCTGTACTCGTCTTTGGGTATCTTCCTGCCGCTGATAGCCGTAAACTGCGCCATCATGGGTGCTTCGCTCTTCATGCAGGAAAGGGAATATTCCTCTTTGGCCGAATCGACCACCTTTGCCCTCGGTTCGGGCATCGGCTGGTGTCTTGCCATCGTGGGCATCGCCGCGATTCGTGAAAAATTGAAGTATTCGCAGGTGCCCGCACCTTTGAAGGGCTTGGGCATCGCCTTCATCATTACAGGGCTGATGGGCGTCTCTTTTATGTGTTTCTTGGGTATTGAGCTTTAAAATAGGTTGTTATGTGGAGTGTTGTTTTAAGTTCGGTAGCGGTTTTCCTGGTGGTCATCCTTATCTTGGTGGCCGTATTGCTGTTGGCGCGTAAGAAATTGGTGCCTCAGGGAAAGGTAAAACTGCAGATAAACGGGGAAAAAACCTTGGAAGTGGATACAGGCAATTCCCTGCTTTCCACCTTGGCATCCCAAAAGATATATCTGCCCTCCGCTTGTGGGGGAAAGGGCAGTTGCGGGCTGTGCCGCTGCCGGGTAACCGAAGGGGGGGGCAGCATCCTGCCGTCTGAAAAGGGCTTCTTTTCGTATCGTGAACAGCAGGAAAACTGGCGTTTGGGTTGTCAGGTAAAGGTAAAGAACGACATGAGCATCGCCATTCCGCCCGAAGTGTTCGGGGTAAGGAAGTGGGAGTGCGAGGTGGTTTCCAACAAGAACGTGGCCACCTTTATCAAGGAATTTGTGGTGAAGCTGCCAGAAGGGGAGACCCTCGATTTCCGCGCCGGCGGTTACATTCAGATTGACGTGCCGGCCTGCACGGTAAGATACAAGGACATACAGGTGCAGGAGCAATACCGCGCCGACTGGGACAAGATGAAGATGTGGGATCTGGTGATGAAGAATCCCGAACCCTGCTTCCGCGCCTATTCGATGGCCAACCACCCGGCCGAGGGCAACCGCATCATGCTCAACGTGCGTATCGCCACGCCGCCTTTCGACCGCAAGAAAGGCGGCTTCATGAACGTGAACCCCGGCATCTGCTCTTCGTATATCTATTCGCTCAAACCGGGCGACAAGATTACCATTTCGGGCCCTTACGGCGAATTTTTCGTGCAGGAAACCCAACGCGAGATGATGTTTATCGGCGGCGGCGCGGGCATGGCTCCCATGCGTTCGCAGATCTTCGACCAGTTCAAGACCCGGCCTACCGGCCGCAAGGCTTCTTTG
>CAMWTX010000083.1 GCA_947177315.1 uncultured Bacteroidales bacterium
CTTGTGCCCGCCTCCGTTAAAATGTTCCTTGGCGAAACTGTTCACGTCGATATCGCCCTGCGAGCGGAAAGAAATACGGATTCGGTCTTCTTTTTGGGTAAAGAAAGCCGCAAAGCGGATCCCGGCGATACCTAGCCCGTAGTTCACGATACCCTCTGTGTCGCCCGGACGGAAGTTGAACCTCTTCATGTCGGCGCGGCTCAAGAACATATACGCCGTTTCGTATTCGGGTTTTACCACCAGGCGGTCTCCCAGGCAGCATCCCAAAAGGCGCATGCGGCTTTCCGAAAAGTTGTCGAAGATGTTCTGGTGCACCTTTACCGTATCCAACCCCCTGGATATCAGGTCGGCGATGGCTGAAAAAAGTTCTCCGTGCGAGCAGGAATAACTGAAAGAACCGGTATCGGTGCTGATGCCCGCATACAGGCAGGCCCCCACCTTGGCATCGATGAAATCAGGGTTCAGCTCGTTGTAGAGGACCCGGTATAGCACTTCGCAGGTAGAAGAAATCTCCGTATTGGAGAAACCCAGATAAAAACTTTCCGTTTCGGGTTCTAGATGATGGTCTATCAAGATGCGGGGCGCGTCCGACTTTTCCAACAGCGGCGCCATGGCCTCGGCACGGCTCAGGCGGTTAAAGTCCATAACGAAAAGCAGGTCGCATTTCTTTAAGGTTTCCGCCACTTTTTCGGGATGCTCCTGGTAGTTGAGCGAGATATGCTCCTCGTCCATCCAGACCAGGTTCTGCGCATAGGGATTGGGAAAAATCACGGAACTTTCCTTGCCCATGTTCTCCAGATACAGGTGCAGTCCCAGCGAAGATCCCACCGCATCCCCGTCGGGATTGTTGTGGCTCACGATAACGATGTTTTGAGCCTTCTCCAGATAGCTTTTGAGCGGCAGTATCTCCTGGCCGCTTTTGGCGAGCACCTTGTAGGGCGCTTTCTTTTGCTGAGAGGGCAACATCGAGTAAGGCATGGCTTGCTGCTCCTTTAAAAAAATGCTTTGTTCCATTGTCAGCGGGTTAAATTCCGGCTTTTTCACAAGAGGCCGTTTTGGTCGGAAAGCGGCAGGCCGGAAAAGGGAATGTTGCCGGAGGAAGAACCCAGGCAATCGTGCAATTTCCTCACGGCTTGTTTCCGCAACGGATTGGTTTCGCGCACGGAAACGATATAGTTAAGCAGTTTGGCAAAATCCTGCAGCGCCTGCACGGTGTTGCATATCTGTATCTGTTGCTGTTGGCTGAAAACCGGTTCCACGGCGGTGCGGTTTATGAGCGATCCCTGGTGGGTGATGTCGATACAGTAACGGATGTCGTCTTTCGACACCGATTCGGGATCGGTGGTGCAGGCCAGCAGGTTCACCACCGGCAGGTTCAGCAGAAAGACGGGCAGGCCATTCCTTTCCGCCAGGTATTGGTAAGCCAGCGCGAGGCTTCGGTCGTTGCCTTGGCGCAGATTGAGCAGGTTGGGCAGGAAAAAGTCGGCGAAGTTGTAGTCCGTCACTATTTTCGTGCCCAACCTGAAACCACACTGGTTAAAGAAGAAATTGTTGAACATCGCCAGTTTCCGCGACAGGGAAACATCCGCGCCCAACAGCAGCCAGCAATCGCCGTGCAAGCGGTTGAACTCGCCGCACACCCTTTCCCAGGGCAGATCCGAATAGAAAGCCGAAGACAAAAGGTAAAACCCTTTCAAAAGGTTTGGGGAGGCTTCCTTTTTCCATTCCGACAATTTTTTGCAGGCTATCTCCACCTGCAGTTCGGAAATAAGCGCGTCCATACGGTTCTGCCAAAGCGAACCGTCTTTCTGCAAGCGGGCCTTCTCCAGATAGGGCAAGGCCTCCTCGCCAATCGAAAAAAGGGCATCCTTGAGCGTTTGGTAGATTTCTTCGTCGGTTTCGTCCAACATGCCTACCAAGGCTTCCAATTCGGCTTGTCCGGGCATGGGGCTCATTCGGCGGTAAGACGTTTTACCACCGTTTCAATCAGTCTTTCCATGTGCGGATGATAGTCTTCGCTGAATTTCTTCGTGCAACGGTTGGCTACCAGCAGGCAGATGGTCAGGCAACGGTGTCCGAGCGCGCGGCCTAAGCCGTAGAGCGCCGAAGTTTCCATTTCCATATTGGAAACCTTGATGCCCTTGAACGAGAAAGACTGCAACAGTTCGTTCTGTTGGGGGTAGGAGAGTGGCAACCTTACCATGCGGCCCTGCGGGGCAAAGAAACCGGGCGCGGTGGCGGTGATGCCTTTCTGCATATCGAAAGCCACTTTGTTGAGCAGGGTGGCCGAGCAGCGGACCACGTAGGGACGGGCAAAGCCCATGGGCAGCTTCAGATGCGTGTCGAACGCGCGTTCCATATCGTGTTCAAACATCTGGTCGGGCACCGAATAGTAGTTCATCAAGCCGTCCAGTCCGAGACCGTACTCGCCGGCGCAGAACGTGTTCACCTCAAAATCGGGTTGGAAACTGCCGCTGGTGCCGATACGCACCAGGTTCAGGCTCTGGCGTTCTTCTTTGGGCGTGCGGGTCTTCAAGTCCACGTTTACCAAAGCGTCCAGTTCGTTGACCACGATGTCGATGTTGTCCGTGCCCATGCCGGTGGAGATAACGCTGATACGCTTGCCGTTCAAGGTTCCCGTATGCGTAATCAGTTCGCGGTTCTGCACCTTGTGCTCGATGCTGTCAAAGAATTTCGAAACCATCGGTACACGACCCGGATCGCCCACCAAAATCACGTTGGGAGCCAGCTGTTCGGGCTTGAGCGCGAGGTGATAGATGCTGCCGTCGTTGTTCATCGGCATTTCAGAAGCAGGAATTGTTGCCATAGTATTTAGTTTTTAGGGTTAATTATTTCTGGATTGCAGATAGTCGAGCCAGGCCTGCGCCTTTTCGCCCTTCAGCACACGGGGAAACTTGTTTTGCGCGCCTTCCTTGCCCTGCGAACGCATATAGTCGTAGAACACCTGCAAGGGCAGCACTTCCACTTCTACGGTGCGGATGGCCTCCAGGCGTTCCACGCGGTAGTCGTCGTTGAGAACCTTCAGGTATTCGTCTATCTTGCGCGTGGCTTCCTCCTTGTCCAGGGCTTGGTCGCAGCCCAGGAACCATTTGTGTCCGAACATGCCGTTGCTCTTGACGCCCAACACCGTGTATTCCAAAATGCCCACGTTCTTTTCCTCGCCCAGCATCTTGACGGCGCGGTTCATGTTATCTACCGAAAGGTGTTCTCCGCAAAGGCTCAGGAAAGATTTGGTGCGTCCCGTAATCACGATTTCGTGATGCGATTTGTCGGTGAACCTTACCGTGTCGCCGATCATATACCGCCATGCCCCCGAACAGGTGGAGATCAATACGGCGTATTCCTTGCCTTCCTCCACTTGGTCTATATACAAGGTCTGCGGATTTTCCACCACCTGCCCGTCTTCGTCAAAGTTGTTGTCGTTGAAAGGAATGAACTCAAAGAACAGCCCGTTGTCGAGCACCAGTTCCATGGCGTTTACACCGGGGCGGTTCTGGAATGCCAAGAAACCCTCGGAGGCCAGATAAGTTTCGAGATAGACCAGGGGATGGGCCAGCAGTTTTTCAAAACTGCTCTTATAGGGTTCGAAAGAAACCCCGCCATGCACGTAAATCTCAAGGTTCGGCCAAATATCGTGGATGGTCTTGAGGTTATAGCGTTCGATGATTTTCTGAAAAAGAATCTGGAACCAGGCCGGCACGCCCACCACGGCGGCGATATCCCATTCGGGAGCCTTGCGCACGATTTCTTCTATTTTGGTAGGCCAGTCCCTTTCGCGCGAGATGCGTTTGCCCGGTTTGTAGAAGTGTTCGAACCAGAAGGGCAGGTTTCCGGTCGTGATGCCCGAAAGGTCGCCCGCATAGTATGTTCCGTTGTATTGCAGGTGTGTGCTGCCGCCCAGCATCAAGGCGCTCTTTTCGAACAGTTCTTTGGGAAAATCATACTGCGCCAGGGCAAACAGCTGCCGGATACTGGTCTTGCGGATGGCTTTCACCATATCGCCGGTAACGGGAATATACTTGCTGCTGGCTCCCGAAGTGCCCGAACTGAGCGCAAACTGCTTGTTTTTGCCCGGCCAGGAAACAAAAGTCTCTCCGTTGAGACTCCGGTACCACCAGTCGCGGAACATCTTGTCGTAATCATACACGGGAACCCGTTTCGAGAATTCTTCCCGCATGTTCGGGCTGTTCAGGATTTTCTTGAATCCGAACTCCCGGCCGAACGAAGTGTCGGAGGCTTTCGCCAACAGGCGTTTCAATACACGGTTCTGAGCCTTTACAGGGTCTTTTACGCTGAAAAAGTTCACCAAAGGCACCTTATTGGCTCTGAACTCCAAGGCGGCTTTCAAGATAGACCCGACCACAGGTATCTTTATCCGCGTGCTTCGGGCATTTTTCTTTGTTTCAGACATACGCGCATATAATAAATAAGTATCAAAGGTACGCAAAAGACGGTTCTTTTACAAAAACGGGGGAGAATACCTTTTTTACAAGGTGATTTTTTTCTTCTCCCTGAATATTGGTTTACACCGCAATTTATATTATTATAATTACACGATACTTGAAATGGCGTGGGGTAAAATAGAGGTTCATTCCCTGTGTTTTCTGTATGCTCCGCAATCTTGTAATTATAATAATATAAATTTTAACAAACACAATATTTAAATGAAATAAAATTGCCGTTTTATTTTTTTAACGTATATCTTTGCCGGGGCTTCAAGATTTTGAAAAGGTCTTTGGGGGTAATAAAACGATATTTAAACACAATGCTTTATGAAAACGGTACATGCTTTTGTTACGGTGCTGCTGACGGTGTTCCTTCTGGCGTCCTGCGGTAATTCAAAACATTATGTCAAACCCGAAGAAACCCGGGTGGAGACAGACAAGAATCTGGAAGGCAATAAAGTGCGGGTGATGGAAGAAGTGATGGACGGAACGGAGGAAGTAAAGACCCTGAGCGAAGACGGCACGAAAATGGTGTCCGTTCCCTATCGTTGGTTTGCCGGAAAAGCGGTTGCCGACGACAAGCAGGCCGCCATCGAGATGGCTCGCCGGGACGCCCATAATACCGTTTCGCTGAGTTTGAACAATGTGGTGCAGACGGTGGCCGAAAAGGGGGGCTTGGAAGTGAACAAACGGGTTTACGAGGCGGTTAAAACCTATTGGAAACAGGTAAGCACCAGCGTGATAAACGGCTGTGAACCCTATGGTGCGGTCAGAACGGAATACGACCCCGTGCGCCGTATGTATGAGGTAACGGCCAGGGTGGCGATTCGCGGAGACCGCTACGTGGAATTGGTGAATACGGCGGGCCGGAATGTGGGCAACTACGGTCTGAACCAAGAAGAATTGCAGGAGTTCATGGAAATGAACGAAGCGATTATGAACGCCGCCAAAAGTGCCCTTTAGTTGCTTGCGTTATGAAAAACTTATGGGCTAGCCTGTGGTTCTTGCTTGGGGCGGGGTTGCTCCGGGGGCAGGATTATCCTCCGGATTGGGTAAAATACACCCTCGGCGGCTACTATTATAATATACAGGCAGCCGGCAATACCCGAAACCAGGAAGAAAGCGGCTTTAAGGATTACCTGACCCAGCTTGCCCGTACCAACCTGGCGCAGACCGTGCAGGTGCGGGTTCAAGACGAAGCGGTATTGCGGCGGGAATCCTTGAACGGGCATACGGGCACGGCTTATAGTTCGCAAACCCGTTTCAGCACCGAGGTCGATTTGCGTTTTGTGGAAACCGAAAGCCGTTACGACCCGGTTTCCCGAAAGGGCTATGCCATCGCCTATATCGAAAAACAGGCGGCCCGCCGTTATTATCAGGCGGAGCTGCAGATGCTTTTCGGCAAATTGGAAAATGCCCGCAGCTTGGCAAACAACTATGTGGCTACGGGATTCAAGGCAAAGGCGAAAGAATGTCTGGAGGAGGTGCTGCCGGTATTCGGACAGATGGAATCGCCTTTTTTCTGGCTCGTTTTTTTCGGAACACCGCAGGCGGAAATGTCCGGTTATGTGGAGAAAAGGAATGCGATGGAGCAGGAGATACGCCGAATGATAGCCGATTTGGAGCATGGCAACCGCATTTATCTGTCTTGTTCGGCCTATTTGGGAGCGCAGGCCTATCCTAAGCTGCCCAACGAGTTGAAAGGTGTGCTGTCCGCGAAAGGATGCAGTTTTGTTTCAAGCCCGGAGCAGGCCGATTGGGTTATCGGGGTGTCGGCTTCCTCGCGCGATCACAACCGGCACGAATCGGGCGGTTACGTTACCTATTTTTCGTATGTGGATGCCGAAGTGACGATAGACAAGGTGGCGACCCGCCAACGGATTTTTGCCGACGAGATTTCGGTAAAGGGCGGTCATACGCTTAATTTTACCGAAGCGGCGCGGGCGGCGTATAAGGAGGTTTCCAAAGAGATAGGAAACGCGATAAAAGAGATTATAAACAAATAAATCAATAGACATGAAACGTTTAATGTTGTTGCTGGGGGTGTTTTTGATGGGTGCTCCCGTGCTGTGGGCGCAATCGGAAGCGCCTACCAAAAAGGTTGCCATCTTGGAGGTGGTTGACCGAGACAATGCGATTAACTATGGGGTTAAATTATTGCTCCGTACCACCTTGGCGAAAGCCATTACGCAGACACAAGGCTATGAGGGCTATGACCGTGTGGATATGGTGGCGATACAAGGGGAACAGGACTTTCAGCGCACAGGTATGGTGAGCGATGAGCAAATCAAACGCTTGGGAGAAATGACCGGGGCTGCCTATGTGTTGGTGGCGGAAGCCGCCAAGATTGATGCCTCCAATATGATTGTTACCGCCAAAATCTTGGATGTGGAGACCGCCAAACTGGAACGCACCGACTATGAACAGATGGGCATGTCCGCCCAAGAAATGGCGGAAGGATGCCGAACAATGGCTGGACGTTTGTTC
>CAMWTX010000084.1 GCA_947177315.1 uncultured Bacteroidales bacterium
CCTCCATGCGGCCGGCATCGGTCATGGGGCAGAAAAAGGCATCCTGTCCGCCTTCCCGCCTGTTTTTTTCCGCCGCCGCCATCGCCATGGCCTGCAAGGGACTCACCGCTATCAAGGGGCGTTCCAACGAATAGGCCAGGCCCTTGGCCATCGAAACGCCTATCCGCAAGCCCGTATAAGAACCCGGGCCCTCGCCCACCGCCACCGCCTCGATATCGGGGCAACGCTTGCCGGCTTCTTGCAGTACTTCGTCCACAAACACCGCAATCCGCGCGGCGTGTTCGTTGCCTTGGTCGGCTTCCCGGAAAGAAAGCAGGCGTTCATTGTCTGAAAGCGCCACCGAACAATTGCGGGTGGAGGTCTCGATGCTCAGTATGATGGCCATAAACGTATTTTCTACCGATAGTTTAGCAGTGTAAAGTTAGGCTGTTCCCCAACGTGTTCCCCCCTCCGGTTCCGGTTTATTTCCACACCGCGGTGTTAACGGAAAAACTTTCCTCACTTTATTATATCTTTGTTGTCTAAAAAAACGCTTCCCAATGGCTTCATTCCTGCCTAATTTCTTTCCCCAGCCCAAGCACCGTCAATTCGACATCCATCCACGTTATTACGACCCCGAAAAGGAACGCTTGGACAACCTCAAGAAAAAATACGAGACCCAGACACCCGAAGACGAAAAGCTGGCCGAAGCCAAAATCCGCATACGCGAATCGTTCCAACGCGAACAGAAGCATCCCAAAGGCTTGCTTTCCAACCGCAAGTTGTTAATCTACCTGGTTATCCTCATGGCCCTCCTGTGGTGGGTCCTCAAATAATGGCGTGAACCGGCATGGACAGCGTCATCAACATACTTCCCGAATTCGTCGCCAACCAGATTGCCGCCGGCGAAGTGGTGAACCGGCCCGCCTCGGCGGTCAAGGAACTGCTCGAAAATGCAGTGGATGCCGGAGCGACCAAGATTGAGCTGCATCTTACCGACGGAGGCAGAACCCTGATACAGGTGGTTGACAACGGCTGCGGCATGAACGCCCAAGACGCCGAGCGTTGCTTTATGCCCCACGCCACTTCCAAACTGGCCGAAGCGGACGATCTGCTGCATATCCGCACGATGGGATTCCGGGGAGAAGCCTTGGCCTCGATTGCCGCCGTAGCCCAAGTGGAACTGCAGACCCGCCGGGAACAGGACGAAATGGGAACGCGCGTCTGCATCGAAGGCAACAAGATCACGCTGAAAGAATCCTGCGCCTGCGCGCCGGGCACGAATATCTGCGTGCGCAACCTCTACTTCAACACGCCCGCACGCCGGCAGTTTCTCAAAAGCGACGAGGTGGAATACCGCTATGCGGAAGAAGAGTTCAACCGCATCGCCCTGGCCCAACCGGGCATCTGTTTTCAACTTTACCGCAACGGGCAAAAGATAAACCATCTGGAAGCCTCCAACCTGAACCGCCGCATCGTGCAGCTTTTCGGCAAGGCCTTTGAAAACCGGCTGGTGAAGGTGGCGCAGAACGTGCCGGGGCTTACGGTGGCCGGTTATATCTGCACCCCCGATTACAGCGTGAAAGGCCGCGGCAAGCAATACCTTTTCGTCAACCGCCGCATTATCCGCCACGGCGGCATCTCTAACCTTATCGAAAGGGCCTACCAGGGGCTGTTGCCCGAGGGAAAATCGCCGGCTTTCTTTATCCATCTGGAAATGGAGCCGGGCGAAATCGACGTGAACATCCACCCCACCAAAACCGAAATACGGTTCAAGAACCAAGATTTCATCTACAAGGTGCTGTTCGCGGCGGTCAAGTTCGCCTTGGGCGTGAACCAAGTGAGCGACAGCATCGATTTTCAATCCGAACAAGCCCTGCCCTACCAATACAAGCCCAAGGACTATATTCCCGAAACACCTAAGGTAAAACTGCATCCCGACTACGACCCCTTTACCAATCCCGCACCCGCCGGTTCGGGAAAGGCCAGCCAGGATTACAGGGAGGCTTACGCGCGCAACTTCGCGCTCATGCAGGAGAACATGCAGGTAAACAGTGCGCCGATGCAATTGCTGTTAGACTGCGTGGACGAGGTTCAGGCGGACACCCGGCCTGAAAACACCGAAGCGATACACACCGAAGGCACCACGGGCAAACAAGTGCGCATCTTCCAGTTATTCGACAGTTATATCGTTACACCGCTCAAATCGGGACTTGCCCTCATAGACCAACAGGCGGCCTCCGAGCGGGTCATCTACAACAGTTACAGCGAACCCGAAGCAGGGAACGTGCCCTCCCAACGCACGCTTTTTCCGCAGACTGTGGAATTTTCGGATGCCCATACCCGTATCCTGAAAGAAATCAAAGAGGAGTTGGGGGCCTTGGGCTGGGCGGTGGAATGGATCGGAGGCAATGCCTTTATGGTGAACGCCATGCCGCAAGGCGCCGAAGAAAGCCGCACGCAGGCGATTCTGGAAGAAATCGCCTCCGCCTGTGAAACCAAAGCCATGCCGACAGAGGCCGAGAAACGGCAAAACATCGCCTTGGCAGCCGCCAAAGAACTCGCCATAAAAAAAGGTACGCCCCTATCTCAGGAAGAAATCTTATATTTGACCAATCAATTGTTTTCCGGACCGGCGCCCGAAGTTTCGCCTTCCGGAAAACAGGTGATACGGATATTGGACCAAGCGGCCGTAGCGGGGCTTTTTAACCGTTCCGCAGCGGCGAACAATAAGACGGAGAATGTATAACCAACAAGACAATTACCGCATACAAGGGTTTTCCTTTCTGCCTCCGGTGGTAAAAAACCTCTTGATATTGAACGTGCTCTTTTACCTTGCCGACATCAGCCTTGCCACAAGGGGCATCGACCTGAGCCGTTGGCTGGGGCTGCACTATTTCACCGCCGAGCATTTCTATCCGTTCCAGTTCATCACCTACATGTTCATGCACGGCAACTTTTCGCATCTGTTCTTCAATATGTTCGCGCTCTGGATGTTCGGTTACGCGCTCGAAAACTATTGGGGAAGCAGGCGGTTTCTGGTCTATTACCTGGTTACAGGCATCGGCGCGGGGCTCATACAGAGCGGTGTGCAGGCCTGGGAATTGGTTCCCGTCATGCAGAAATACGACCCGGTTTCGGTGCAGCACTATATAGACAACATCGTTACCGTAGGGGCTTCGGGCGCGGTATTCGGCATCCTGCTGGCTTTCGGGATGTGTTTTCCCAACGTGCCCATCTACCTCTACTTTTTCATTCCTATCCGTGCCAAATGGTTCGTCATCATCTACGGCCTGATCGAACTCTTTGCCGGTATAGGAGGAACCGCCGACGGGGTGGCGCACTTCGCCCATCTGGGCGGCATGATATTCGGTTTCCTGCTGATTCTTTACTGGAAAAGGCATGGCAGCCGGATACGCTGATTTTAAACGGAAAAAGATTTTAAAAACAAAATAACCATGATCACAAACAACTTTGCCTGCCGTCACAACGGGCCCAATCCCGAACAGACGCAGAAAATGCTCGAAACCATCGGTGTCAAGAGCATGGACGAACTGATCGAAAAAACGGTTCCGGCCGCCATCCGGCTCTCCAAACCGCTGGATCTGCCCCAACCCATGAACGAATACCAGTATCTGAACCACCTGCACGCCTTGGCGGCCAAGAACCAAGTGTTCCGCTCCTATATCGGCATGGGCTACTACAACTGCATCACGCCTGCCGTCATTACGCGCAATATCCTTGAAAATCCGGGCTGGTACACCTCCTACACCCCGTATCAGGCCGAAATCTCCCAAGGCCGTCTGGAAGCACTGCTCAACTATCAGACCGTTATCGCCGACATGACCGGACTGCCCCTCACCAACGCTTCGCTGCTGGACGAAGGCACCTCGGCGGCCGAAGCCATGATTATGTTCTACCACGGCCGCAACCGCGACAAGGTAAAAGCCAACGCCAACGTATGCTTTGTGGATGAACGTGTGTTCCCGCAAACCCTCAGCGTTATCGAAACGCGCGCCCACCTGCTCGGCTTCGTCATCAAGACCGGCCGCATGGAAGACTTCGAGTTCACGCCCGAAGTGTTCGGCGCCGTGATTCAACAAGTAGATCGCAACGGACAGGTTCACGAACTGAAAGCCTTTATCGACAAAGCCCACGCCGCCGGTGCCCTGGTGGCGGTGGCCTCCGACCTGATGGCCTTGGCCGTGTTGCGCGCTCCCGGACAGGATGGGGCGGACTGCGTGTTCGGCAACAGCCAGCGTTTCGGGCTTCCGTTGGGCTTCGGCGGTCCTTCGGCCGGTTTCTTTGCCTGCACCGACGCTTTCAAACGCTCCATGCCCGGCCGTATCATCGGCATTACCGTGGATGCCCAGGGCAACCGCGCCCTGCGTCTTGCCTTGCAGACCCGCGAACAGCACATCAAACGCGACAAAGCCACCTCCAACATCTGTACCGCCCAGGCTTTGATGGCGGTAATGTCGGGCATGTACGCCGTATATCACGGCAAAGACGGCATCCGCGACATCGCGCTCGATATCCACGCCAACGCCAAACGGCTGGCCAAACGCGGCACGGAATACGGCTTCAAGCAGCTCAATACCGTTTTCTTCGACACCCTCTGCTTCGAAAGCCCGGTTTCGATCGAAACCATCCGCAAAATCGCGCTCGAACACCGCATGAACTTCAACTATATCGACGACAAGCATTTCAGCATCAGCATCGATGAAACGACCGCGCTGGAAGATGTGCGCGAAATCATCGGTGTGCTGGCTCAGGCGGTGGGCAAAGAACATGTTTGCCAAGGCGGACAATGCTGCCACGGCCATTGCAGCCACGAAATTCTGGAAGACATTCCCGAATCCCTGCGCCGCAACACGCCTTATCTGGAACACCCCGTGTTCAACACCTACCACAGCGAAACGGAAATGATGCGCTACATCAAGAAGCTCGAAGAAAAGGACCTTTCGCTCAACCGCGCCATGATTCCGCTGGGTTCCTGCACGATGAAACTCAACGCGGCCGCCGAAATGATGTGCCTGAGCCTGCCCGAAATGGCGGCCATCCATCCTTTCGTGCCCGCCGACCAAGCCCAAGGCTACCACGAACTCATCGACCAACTGGAAAAAGACCTCTGCGAAATAACCGGATTCGCCAAAGCTTCCTTCCAACCCAATTCGGGGGCGGCGGGCGAATACACGGGTCTTTCGGTGATCCGCGCCTACCAGGAAGCCAAGGGCGAAAGCCACCGCAACATCTGCCTGATTCCCGCTTCGGCACACGGCACCAACCCGGCCTCGGCGGCCATGGCGGGCTTGAAAGTGGTGGTGGTGGCTTCCACGCCCGAAGGCGAAATCGACGTGAACGACCTCAAGGCCAAGGTAGCCGAACACGGCCCGAATGTTTCCTGTCTCATGATTACCTATCCCTCCACGCACGGCGTGTTTGAAGAAGCGGTGCTGGAAATCCTCGGCATCGTTCACGGCTGCGGCGCGCAGGTTTATATGGACGGCGCCAACATGAACGCCCAGGTAGGGCTCACCTCGCCCGGCCACATGGGTGCCGATGTATGCCACCTCAACCTGCACAAGACTTTTGCCATGCCCCACGGCGGCGGCGGTCCCGGCGTAGGCCCCATCTGCGTGGCCAAACACCTGGCTCCCTACCTGCCCGACCACGTGTTGGTTCCGGTAAGCCATACGGGAAGGAACGCCGTTTCGTCCTCGCCCTACGGAAGTGCCTTCATCCTGCCCATCACCTACGGTTATATCCGCATGCTGGGGGCCGAAGGCCTCAAGTCGGCCACCGAATATGCCATTCTTAACGCCAACTACCTGCGCGCCCGTCTGAAAGACCACTACAAGATTTTCTTTACCGGCAAACAGGGCATGTGCGCCCACGAAATGATTCTGGATTGCAACCAATTCATGATGAGCGCCAACGTTCAAGTGGGCGATATTGCCAAGCGTTTGATGGACTACGGTTTCCACGCTCCTACCGTGGCATTCCCGGTTCACGGCACTTTGATGGTGGAACCTACCGAAAGCGAACCGCTTTCCGAACTCGACCGTCTGGTGAACGCCTTTATCGCCATCCGTGCCGAAATCAAGGAGATTGAAGACGGCAAGGCCGACCGCGAAAACAATGTGATCCACAACGCGCCGCATACCCAGCTGGTGGTTTGCGCCGATGAATGGAAATACCCCTATTCGCGCAAGCAGGCCGCGTTCCCGCTGCCGCACGACGACAAGTATTGGCCTACCTGCGGCAAGGTAGATGACGCCTACGGCGACCGCAACCTGCAATGCACGTTGGTGTAAGCGTGTCTTCCTAGAAATAAAAAAGGAGCCGATGGAATCGGCTCCTTTTTTATTTCCCACTCATCAAAGGGGAAAAATGTGTATCTTCGAACCTGTATGAACCCTATGAACACCAAAGCCAAAGAGGCTCTACCCAAGCCCTCAAAGAGATTTGAGAAGGTGGGGCCGTTGCCGCAGGCCTTGCCCCGCGAGGACGAGCAGACAAGCACGGTGCCCGGCGACGTGATGCTGTATCAGGGCAACAACATTGTTATCTTTTACGGAGAAAACGCCTGGGCCTATACGCCGCTCGGCAAGTTGGAGGGCACGGCGGCGGAAATCAAGGATTTTTTAAGCGGCAACAGCCTCGACGTGACCTTTTCTTGGGGGAGCGTAACCGCCAACGAAGACTTGAAGAAGCCCCGCACCGGCCAACCCACGGAAATCTACGACCTGCAAGGCCACCGCATCCACCTCAACGGCGCCCCCCTCTCCTCGCTCCCCTCCGGCATCTACATCATCAACGGCGAAAAACGGTTGGTGAAGTAG
>CAMWTX010000085.1 GCA_947177315.1 uncultured Bacteroidales bacterium
CTGTCTCTTTAAGATTCGAGATTGCGGAGATTATGATTTGGCTTTGCTTTTCGACTTTATTCCGTTGGCTCGTATTCCCCACAAAAAATAAGATCCACGAAAAAGAAACGAAGCTCATGAAATCGGAATTTCCCATAGATGCCGTTGTTACTTGGGTGGACGGCAACGACCCCACCCACAAGGCCGCCCGCTATAAATACAGCCACAACGGCGAAGAGTTCCAATATGAGGATGTGGCTTCCGACACTCGTTTCCATAGTGTGGGAGAGATTAAATACTGTGTGGCTTCCATCTTGCGTTTCGCTCCCTGGATTCGGAAAATCTATATCGTTACCGATAACCAAAACCCCGGACTTGAAGAATATCTCGACCGCTACTTTCCCGACCGCACCACTCCTATTGAGATTATCGACCACAAGGTGATTTTTGCCGGCTACGAGCAATATCTGCCCGTGTTCAACTCCCTGTCGGTGGAGTCTATGCTTTGGCGGATACCGGGTCTGAGCGAAAAGTTCCTCTATTTCAACGACGATTTTATGTTGGTGCGGCCCGTAACACCCGAAACTTTCTTTGAAGACGGGAAAACGCTTGTTTATGGGGATTGGCAAAGTTTGTGTTTTGTCAATTTTCTGCATTTTTTCAAGAATCTCTTTCTGCGCCGCAATGCCGCAGGCTATAGAGTTTTCTTGATAAACACCGCCCGCTTGGTGGGTTTACGCAACAAATTCCTGCGCCTCTATCACATACCTTTCGCACAACAAAAAAGACTCTTTGAGGAATATTATGCCGAACACGAAGAGGTTTTGATAAAAAATATAGGATGTCGGTTCAGGGAACCCTCTCAATACAACCCTCAGGCTCTTAACTATTTGCTTGGGTTCCCCAAAAAGTTAAGCTTACTTGTTCCCGCTCAAAAACATTTTGTCTATCTAATGCCTAAGCCCCATAGAGGCGACGACTATGTTTCCAAAAAGCTACAAGGATTTGAAAAGAAGACCTCGGCTCCTTTTTGTTGCTTCAACTCGCTCGACAAGGCTTCGGAAAAAGACCTCAACCTCATTCTTTCTTGGATTCACCATAGATTGGGTGTGGGCGAATAGAAATTATTTCTCGAATTTCGACTTTTCGGGATAACGTTTTTCAAAAGCCGCCAGCAAGAGTGCGCGGGAAGAAGAAAACTGCTCATCGCTCATCGTCACGTCGTTGATGCAGGCGAATTTTGCACTCGGTTTTTCGAGCCATACCGCAATTTTTTGCGCGGAATAGGCGGCTAGGGAGAAATGTTTTTTTGAAATACGCTTACCCGTGCTTCGTTTTGTATAAAACAAGTAATCGGAATAGATATACTGGCTATAATTGTTCGGTTGTCGCAAGGCCGTTACCGAAGACAATATTTTTTTTTCGGCGGCGGAATAGAGTTCTTCACAGGCGCTTTTCAGCAAAGGTGTGCAGATATGCTGGGGGCGGCGAAATATCAAACATCCGGATTTCCCGAGCACTTTCCGCACCAACCTGTCTGAATTCTTGCAAAAGCGTTTATAGGAAGAGCCTACAAAAATGTGGGGAGCAAAACCGATGGAAATCTTACCGTTTTCAAAAAAGTCTTCTTTTTTGCTGTCGGCAACAGGAAACATATCATCGTTGAAATAAAGGAATTCCTCATCTAGTCCGGGTATCCTGTGCAGAAACATCTCAATGGAGTTGGAGTTGAAAACAGGCAGGAACTGTTGCGGGATGATATCGCGGTGCAGCACGATATGCACGTTCTGCGGGTCTATCCAAGCGGGAACCTGACTTTCGCGGCTCACTACCAGATGCACCTGACGTATAAAGGGAAGATGCTTCTCGATGCCCCGGAAAAGATATTTGAGAAGTCCCCAGTCGCGATAGCGTTTGGCTAAAGCGGAGGGACCCACCGTCTGTGCGTAGTCCTGTTGCCAAAGTGGGTCGTTTCCATCTACGAAAGTGATGACGATATCCATGTTTTTCGGGTGTTTTACTTATGATCCCAAAAGTACAGAACTTTTGCGGACGGTCGGTATTTATGCCGTTTCTATTTTTCCGCCCCGTCCAGTTCTTCCAACATCGAACGCGAGCGTTCCAAGGCCAGGTTGATGTTGGAGCAGACGTTTTCGCTGCCCACCACGTTGAAGAATCCCGATTTGGAGAGTGTTTCGTGCACCTTGTCGCTTACCCCCGAGAGAATGATGCGGATGCCGTTCTGATGCGACATTTGGCAGAGCGATTCGAGGTTATGCAGACCCGAAGAGTCGATGAAAGGCACGCGCCGCATACGGATGATCCGAATTCTGGGGCGGTCGCCGAGTTGGTTCATCGTTTCCTCGAAACGGGTGGCGATGCCGAAGAAATAAGGCCCGTTGATTTCATACACTTCCACGCCTTCGGGAATGCTCAGGTGTTCTTCATGAACCACCAGATCCGATTCGTTGCTGGGGTCAAGTTCATTCTTGATGACCGAAATCTGTGTGGTTTCCATCACACGTTTGATGAACAGCACGCAGGCAATCACCAAGCCCACTTCGATAGCCACGGTAAGGTCAAAGATAACCGTAAGGAAGAATGTGAGCAGCAGCACCACCACATCGCTCTTGGGGTTCCTGAGCAGGTTCTTGAAGGTGCGCCAGCCGCTCATGTTATATGAAACCACCACCAGCACACCCGCCAGGCAAGCCATGGGAATGTATTTGGCCAACGGCATCAGGAAAAGCAGAATCAACAGCAGCACCACCGCATGGATGATACCCGCCACGGGCGTTTTGCCGCCGTTGTTGATGTTGGTCATGGTACGTGCGATGGCGCCGGTGGCCGGAATACCGCCGAAAATCGGCGTCACCATATTGGCGATGCCTTGGGCAATCAGTTCGGTATTGGAATTGTGACGGTCGCCGATAACCCCATCGGCTACGGTAGCCGAAAGCAGGCTTTCGATAGCCCCCAGCACGGCAATTGTAATCGCCACGGGAAAAAGGTTCTTGATGGCTTCCCAATCCAAAGAAGGAATCGTGGCGGCCGGCAGTTCGGCGGCGATGGTAAAGCGGTCTCCGATGGTGTCGATGCAGGTGATGCCTGCGTAAGCCCGTAGGAAATAAACGCCCACCGTCACCACGATGATGGCGATGAGCGAACCGGGAATCTTCTTGAGGAACTTGGGCGTAATGGCAATGATGATCACGCTCACCACGCTCACGATAACGTTCCACCAGTTCACGCTGTCAAAATACCTGAAATAGAGAATCCATTTGCCTACAAAGTCGCCCGGCACCTTTTCGCCCTGAAAGTCCAGCCCGAAGATATCGGCTATCTGCGTTGTGAAAATGGTAACGGCGATACCGGCGGTAAAGCCCACGATGATAGGGTAGGGAATGAACTTGATGACCGTGCCGAGCTTGAACACCCCCAGCAGAATCAACAGCACGCCCGCCATGAGCGTGGCCACCGTAAGCCCCTCGATGCCGTATTGCTGTATGATGCCGTAGATGATAACGATGAACGCGCCCGTAGGACCGCCGATCTGCACCTTGCTGCCGCCCAGAAAAGAGATGATGAAACCTGCCACGATCGCGGTGATGATACCTTTTTCGGGGCTCACGCCCGAAGCGATACCGAAAGCGATGGCAAGCGGCAAGGCCACGATGCCCACGATAACCCCCGCCATCAGGTCGGCGGTGAACTGCGATTTGTTATAAGTCTTGAACTGCGAAAAAAGTTTCGGCTTAAAATCCAGGTTTTTCATCGTTTAGGTGTGTTTGGCACTAAAAAAAACGTCGGCAAAAGTAGGCATAAGGAACCGATAAACCAAAGCTATCGTGTCCTTTATCTTTTCGCTTCTTTCGTTTTCCTGGCAAAACCGGCCAGCCCCTCGATGTCCACCGACAGCGACACATAAAAAGTAAGCCCAGGAGAGGTAGAAGAAACCAAATCGTAATTATAAGGCTTATAGTTGAATAAATTATCAAGGCCGATATTGAGCGAGAGGGCGTCCATGAACCGCTGGTTCAGATTGAGTTTCCACATCGTATAGGCCGGATAACGCACCTTTTCATAAATCGTGCGCCCCTCCTCGTCCAGGCCGTTGGTGGCGGCCACCGTGTTCAGTCCCGACAACACACGTCCGCTCAGCGACACGCCCAAACGATACCATCCTTTCTCCAAATGATAGTCCAAACGCGCCACCCCCGTATGTGGCCGGGCATAGCTCACATTCACGCCGCCTTCTTTCTGCCGGTCGAACACATAGGCATAACTCAGCTTGATGCCCAAACCGTAAGGCAGTTTCAGCATAAAATTCACATCCGCCCCCGCCGTGTGCGAACGGTTCACATTGCGGTAAAAAGCCGTGTCTTGCGTCAGGTTGTAAACCGTGGTGATCTTATCCCGGGTGTAGCAGTAATAACCGCTTGCCGTCAGGCTGACGTTCTTGTGCGCGTACTCAACGCTCAGCATCACGTTTTGGCTCTTTTCAGGCCTCAGTGTCGGATTGCCGTAAACGATAAACAATCCCAGATTCCCCATATCGTAATTGGAATGCATCTCCTTGAGCGAGGGAGCCCGGAAACCGCCCGCATACGAAAGCCGCAACGACACCGGATTGATCTTGTACATCAGCGAAATCTTGGGCGAAAGATGCGGCAACCTGAAACCGCTGTTGTAATCCATCCGGAGTCCATATACAAGGAACCACCGCTGCCTGAAACTGATATCATGCTGGGCATAGGCTACCGCCGTATGGGCCATATAATTGCGGTATGACCCGTTTGCCGTGGTATCGAACTGGTTCGACAGCAAAGTCTCGTTCAGGTATTCCAATCCGGCGGTAAGCACGTTTTGGGGCGAGAAGTCATAGTCGAACTGCAGGTTGGCTTTGTTCTGCATATTGCGGTATTCCTTGCTGGAACGCCCTGCCCGGGGAAAATAACGGTATTTGTCGTAGCGGTCAAAGGCATAATCGGCACGCAGGTGCGCCTTTTCGTCTATGTCGTAGGTAAGCAAAGCCCCTGCCGTGCCGTCTATATAACGGTCGATGCGCGTTTGGGAATAGTCGCGTTCCCGATGATAGAAGCCGCCCCGCACTTTCAGCGAGAGATTGGGCAGGAAATCGTAGCGGAAACCTTGGCTGGCGTTCAAGGTACGTCCCCCGTAGATAATCGAAGGGCTCGATGCCGAATCCCTGCCTTGAAGCGTGTAGGTGTCTATGGTTCGATAGGAAACATGAGTCATGCTGTTGAGGTTCTTTGTGACCAAGCCCAGTGTGGCTCCGTATTTCTGCTCATTGTTTGAACCGTACCGCCCGTTCACGTTGAGCGACCAGGGCTGTTGCGCCTCTTTGGTGATGAGGTTGACCACACCGCCTATCGCGTTGGAGCCATAGAGCGCCGAACCCGCCCCGCGCACGATTTCCACCCGTTCGATATTGTCTATGTTGAGACGCTCGTAGTCGATGTTGTTGAGGCTTTCGCCCGCCATGCGTTCCCCGTCGATAAGAAAAAGCACGTCACTCCCCCCCATGCCCTGCATGTTCATCACCACCTGCCCGTCCATCTGCCGGCTGAACTCCACGCCCGGAATCTCGGTCTGCAACACATCGGCAATCGTGAGCGCCCCCGTCTTTTCCATTTCTTTCGAAGAAATCACCGTGGTGACCACCGGCACATCCTTAAGCGTTTTGGGCGTGCGCGTTCCGGTAACCACCACCGCGTCCAAACGCGATTGGGCGGGTTCAAGCCTGAAATCCACCGTTGTGTCTTTGTTTATTTTCAAGAGCACGCCGAGGGTTTCATATCCCGTGTAACGTATGGAAATGCGATAGACGCCCTTGGCAGGAAATTTATACCGGTAGCTGCCGTCCATGGCCGATACCGTGCCCTTGCCTCCGCCCTGCACCTGAACGGTGGCCATCGGTAGGGGCTGTCCCTCCGCATCCAAGATACGGCCGCTCAGACCTTGCGCCCAGCCCTGAAAAAGCGTGGCGGCAAGAACCAATAGAACAAAGCAGAGCCTGCACATGGGTCAAAAAGAAAGTTGAATCCTATTCAAAAGCAGGGTAAATATAGCGCAAAGTGGCAAAACCCGTCTTGTCTTCGGCATTCTTATAAGAAGAGAACTTGATTTTGGCATACTTGCCATCCTTATTTCTCACTACATAGATATTGGGAGATACCGTATAAGCAGGAGGCATGCCCGAACGCTTTACCCAGGCGTTGAGCACCGGGTTGATTTCCGATTCCTGATAACCGAGAATCCCTTGCATCATCTGGCTGATATCCACCACCAAGGTAGAATCGGTCATCACATCGGCGGTGAATTCCCCGGAGGGCAATTCCGTAAGCGCGGACAAGGAAACGGCATCCGATTTCAGGGCAGCTCCTCGGTTGGTCTTTACGTTTTCGCGGTGCAGGGCTATATCCCATTTTTCCGGTGCTTCTTCGTTCACGTTCAAGGCCAGGGGAGTGCCCGATTCAAAAGAAAGATAGATCCATTGGTCGTAGGCGCTCACATCCACGTCGGTCAAGGTAACCGCATCGGAATCTTCTTTTGTGTTGTCGGGCTTGTTGCAGGCGGCAAGAAGCAGCAACGACAGAACAAGGACGGCCGGAAAAAATTTAGTTTTCATATAATATGATCTGTTTAATGTTGACACCAAGCGGTTTAGTTGGCAAGCCGATAAAGCATGCCTCTAAAATCCGGATGCAAAAATGCGGATTCCCCGCCAAGTGTCCAATACACGAATATAGGTATTTTGCCAAAAACACCTACTGCGGAATAGGTATGATTCGGCTTTGGAATGCAAAAC
>CAMWTX010000086.1 GCA_947177315.1 uncultured Bacteroidales bacterium
GTATTGGATATGCCCAACTACCAAGGGAATGCCGTGGTCAATTATACCGAACGGGCGGTTCCTTATACGCGCATCATCGAACACAAACATTTCGAGATGTTTGGGAATGAGGTGGATGAGATACCCCAAACGGTTATCAGCAAGGAATTTTCTACCGAATGGAAAGATGGTCTGGAACCCTATTATCCCGTTAACGATGAGAAAAACACGGTATTGTACCAGCAATATAAGGCATTGGCCGACCGGGAAACACGGGTGATTTTCGGCGGACGGTTGGCGGAGTATAAGTATTACGATATGGCACCCGTTGTCAAGTCTGTTTTGGATAAGTTCAAGTAGAAAAGTATGAAACGGCTTTTTTTGCAGTTGTTCAACAAATTTCGTCATCTGATTCTGTATGGCGTTATCGGCGGCATTTCTTCTGGCTTGGATTTTCTGCTTTATACGGCCTTGGTGGAATTAACCGGATTGAACTATATGCTTGCCAACTGCATCAGTGTATTGGCGGGTATCGCCGTCAGTTTCCTGCTTAACCGAAAATACAATTTCAAGGTGGAGGATAAGACGGTTCGGCGGTTTTTGATTTTTCTCTCGGTAGGGCTGGGCGGTTTGTTGTTCAGCAATCTGATACTGTATCTGTGCATAGAGTATATGTCGATAGATGAGCTGGTTTCCAAAGTGCTTTCGATTGTTCCGGTGGTTTTGTTGCAGTTTCTTCTCAATAAGTTTATAACTTTTAAAACCGATAAAGAGAATGGATAAGATTTATTTTGTGATGCCCGCCTACAATGAGGAAGAGAATATAGAAGAAGTGGTGCGGATGTGGCATCCCGTTGTGGAAGGGGTAGGAGGCGAAAGCCGGTTGGTGATAGCCAACGACGGCAGCAAGGACAACACCTATGCCAAGATGCTGGAGCTTCAGAAGGCCTATCCCTTGTTGGTGCCGCTCGATAAGCCCAACTCAGGGCATGGTGCCACTGTTCTTTTCCTTTACCGTTATGCCCTTGAAAATGGAGCGGACTACATTTTTCAGACCGACAGTGACGGGCAGACCTTACCGCAGGAGTTTGCTGCGTTTTATGAAAATCGGGAAGAATATGATTTTGTGATAGGGAGCAGGAAAGGCCGTCAGGACGGCAAGAGCCGTGTTGTTGTAACCCGTGTGTTGCGGTTGGTGGTGTGGCTGATGTTTCATGTGTGGGTAAAGGATGCCAATACGCCCTTCCGTTTGATGAAGGCCGACAGGCTGAAGAAGATCATGGAGGTGGTGCCGCCCGATTTCTTCCTTAGCAATGTGGCGATTTCCGCTATCGCCGTAAGGTGGAAGTACCGGATAAAGTGGATTCCCGTTACCTTCCGTCCCCGTCAGGGCGGTGTTAACTCCATTAACCTCAAACGCATCTTCAAGATAGGCTGGAAAGCCTTGGGCGATTTCAGGAAAATCGTAAGAGGCTTGTAGCGGATAGTTTTTATAAAAGGAAAGGGGCGGTAAACTTACCGCCCCTTTCCTTTTTGGGTATAATCAACTTGTCAATTATACAAGATTGGCGAATCCCATGAACGCCAAGGCCAGGATACCGGCGGTAACCAGCGTGATGGGGCTGCCTTTCATGCCTTTGGGCACGGATTGCAGTTCCAGCTGTTCGCGGATGCCGGCCATAATGACCAAAGCCAGCCCGAAGCCTACGGCGGTGGAGAAGCCATAGACCACGCTCTGCAACAGGTTGAACTGTTTTTGGATAACGAGCAACGCAACCCCCAGCACGGCGCAGTTGGTCGTGATCAAAGGCAGGAAGATACCCAGGGCCGAGTACAGCGAGGGGCTCACTTTCTTGAGGATGATTTCCACCATCTGTACTAAGGCGGCGATCACCAAAATATAGACAATCGTCTGTAAGAAGCCCAGTTCGAGCGGCACCAGCACGTATTGGTTCAGCAAAAAGGTAACCAGCGTGGCCAAGGTGATAACGAATACCACGGCGGCGCCCATCCCTACCGAAGAGGAAATCTTGCTCGAAACGCCCAGGAAGGGGCAGATACCCAGCGTTTGTGCAAAAACGATATTGTTGACTAATATCGCACTTATAATCAAAATGATATATTCCATGATAAGTGTTTTTTTACAGGTTAAGGCTTAGTTTTTCTTGCTTAGGTTGCGCACCAAGGCCACCAGGAATCCCAGCACGATAAACGCGCCCGGGGCGAGGATAAAGACGATGATGCCGTCGCCGTCGATAAACTTGTTGCCGAAGAAGGCTCCGGCGCCCAAGGCTTCGCGGATGATACCCAGCACGGTGAGGGCGAGCGTAAAGCCCAAGCCCATGCCGAGACCGTCCAAGAGCGAGGAGAATACGCCGTTTTTGGAAGCGAAGGCTTCGGCACGTCCCAGCACGATGCAGTTCACCACGATAAGGGGAATGAACACACCCAGACTTTCGCCCAAGGCCGGCAGGAATCCCTTGATCAACAGGTCAACCACGGTAACGAAGGCTGCAATCACCACGATAAAGCACGGAATACGCACTTTGTCGGGCACCTGGGTCTTGATAGCCGAGATAAGCATATTGGAGAGCACCAGCACGAAAGTGGTGGCCAAGCCCATGCCCAAGCCGTTGAAAGCCGAGGAGGTTACGGCCAGGGTGGGGCACATACCCAACATCAACACAAGCGCGGGGTTTTCCTTGATAAGCCCCTTGCTGAAATTTTTCCACTGATTGATTTTTGCACTCATGTCGTCAGATTTTAAAGGTTGGAGGATTGGGTTTGCGTGGCGCCGCTCGTGGCATCGCTCGTAGCACCGCTTGCGGCATCGGTTTCATCAGAAACGGGAGCGGCCAGTTGTCCGAACACTTTGTAGGCGCGGTCCAAGGCATCGCAGTAGGCGCGCGAGCTGATGGTGGCCGAAGTGATGGCATCCACATCGCCGCCGTCTTTCTTGACGGTCATCTTGAACGAGTCGGGATGCTTGCCTTCAAACTGGGCGTAGAAACCGGGGTCGGTCATCTTGGTTCCCAAACCGGGGGTTTCGCTCATGCTCAATACCGACACTTTGTTCAACGTGCCGTCGGGCAGGAGGCCTACCATCAGATCCACTTCACCGCCGAAGCCCTTCATCGTGTAGCAGTTTACCGCCACGCCCACCAGTTCTTCGCCTTGAAAGGCCTTGAACACTTCGATGTTGCGGTTGGCGTCGTCGGGAGAAGCCACGGAGAGCGTTTGGGTGGTTTCAAAATCGGGAAGCACCGCTTTCAAGGCGTTTTCTTTCTTTTCTTGGGCCGCCGCGTCGATGCGGTCTTTGGTCAGATTATAGACAAAGCCCAGGCAAATGCCCGAAATACCCGCCACGATGGCCAGGCTGAGCAACATATTCTTTAAGGATGATTCTTTTTTCTTCATGGCTGAAACTATTTGCAAGTGGCGAAACGTTTGGGCGTGGAACCACGGTTGATAAGGGGCACAAAGGCGTTCATGATAAGGATGGCGAAAGAAACGCCTTCGGGATAAGCGCCGAACGTACGGATAAGCACTGTCAGGATTCCGCAACCGAGGCCGAAGATGATCTTGCCTTTGGCGGTCATGGGCGAGGTAACCATGTCGGTAGCCATGAACACCGCCCCCAGCATGATGCCGCCGGTAAGCAGGTGGAACACCGGATCCATAAATTTATCGGGGCTGCAGAGCCACAGGATGCCGCTAAAGAGGAAAGCGCTGCCGAGGAAAGTTACCGGAATGTGCCAGGTGATGATTTTGCGGCAGAGCATATAGATGCCGCCGAGCAGGATGGCGATGGCCGAAATTTCCCCCATCGAGCCGGCCATGTTTCCGAAGAACAAATCGGAGTAGGGCATCATTTCCGAAATTTTATCTGCGGGTACGCCATTTTTCAATGCTTCTTTGGCGAAACCAAGAGGAGAAGCACCACTAAGGGCATCCGTCCAACGGGTAGGATCTCCAAAGAGCGCTTTGGGAGCGGCCCATTGGGTCATGGCCGCCGGGAAGGAAATCAACAGGAACACACGGCCTACCAGGGCAGGGTTGAAAGGATTCTGTCCCAAACCGCCGTAAGCCCATTTGGCGATGCCGATAGCCACCAGAGAACCCACGATGGCCATCCACAAAGGAAGTCCGGAGGGCAGGTTCAAGGCCAGCAACAGACCGGTAATCATGGCAGAGCCGTCGCCCAGCGAGCAAGGCCTCTTGAAGAAGAACCGGTTGATGAGATACTCGAACACCAGACAGCTGAGCACCGTAACCACGGTAAGCAGCAGGGCCTGCATGCCGAAAAAGTAAACACTCACTAAAAAGGACGGGATAAGCGCAATCACCACGCCCCACATGATTTTGGTAACGGATTCGGGTCCGTGTACGTGCGGGGCTCCCGATATTACCCATTTTGTATTTTCAGCCATATCGCTTTAATTCTTAATGGTTTCTTGATTATTTTGCGTTTCTTGCACGAATGATTTTGCCCACCGTGGCTTTGCCCAGTTTCACATTGTCGAGCAAGGAACGGTTGGAGGGGCAGGTAAACTGGCAGCATCCGCATTCGATGCAGTCCATTACCCGTGCTTTTTCGGTCTTGTCGAAATCCTTGGCGGCCGTGGCCGAGGCAATCAGATAAGGTTCGAGCCCCATCGGACAGGCATCCACGCACTTGCCGCAGCGGATACAAGGATAGATATTGTTGCGGTGCGCCTGCTTTTCGGGCAACACCAGAATACCCGACATACCTTTTACCGAAGTGGCTTCGGCGCTCATGATGGATTTGCCCATCATCGGGCCGCCGGAAATCACCTTGCCCGTGTCTTCGGGAACACCGCCCACGGCTTCCAGAAAAGCCGAGACGGGCGTGCCGAAACGAGCCAGGAAATTGGTGGGTTCCTTAATGGACGGGCCGGTAACGGTAACGGTGCGCTGGATAAGCGGCATATTCTTCTGCACGGCCTGATAGACGGCGTAGCAGGTGGCCACGTTATCCACCACGCACCCCACGTTGATAGGCAGTTTGCCGGAGGGAACGGCGCGTCCGGTCAAGGCTTTGATAAGCTGTTTTTCGGCACCTTGGGGATATTTCATCTTCAAGGCCTGAACGCTGATGCCGGGGAACGACTTGGCCACCTCGCTCATATGTTCGATGGCCTTGGGCTTGTTGGCTTCAATGCCCACGATGGCTTGCGGCACGCCGAGGGCTTTCATCAGGATGCTTGCGCCGATGAGGATCTCTTCGGCGTGGTCCAGCATCAGACGGTAGTCGCAGGTAAGGTAGGGTTCGCATTCCACCCCGTTGAGCAACAGGAATTCCGCCTTGGCATCCTTGGGAGGCATCAGTTTTACATGCGTGGGAAAGCAGGCACCGCCCATCCCCACGATACCCATTTCCTTTACCTTTTGGATAATGGCCGGGGCATCCAGTTCAATTTCGCGCTTGATGTCGGGGCTGCGGTCGATGGATTCTTCCCATTCATCGCCTTCCACATCGATAAAGATGGCCGGCTTGGGATAGTTCGAAGCATCGGGAATATCGGCAATCTTGTTTACCGTGCCGCTCACGGGCGAGTGAACCACCGCACCCAAGAAAGCGTCGTTCTGGGTCAACACCGTACCCACCTTCACCTTGTCGCCTTTCTTGACGATAGGTTGCGAGGGAGCGCCCAAGTGCTGGCTCACCATAACGCACACCTGTTGGGGAATGGGCAATTCCTTGACAGGGGCTTCCGTATTCAGTTTGTTGTCGTGGGGGTGAACCCCGCCTATGTTGAATGTTTTCATATCGCTTTTGGCAAGTTTCGTGATTAAATGGTTTGGGGTGCCGCTTCAGGTTCCGCCTTGGCTTTCTTTTTGTCCAAAGGCATGATGGTCATCGCGTGGGTAGGACAGGCATCCACACAGGCTTGGCAGGAAATGCACAAGGCATCGTTGACATAAGCCAGGTTGTTTTCCAGCGTGATGGCGTTCTGCGGACAGGTTTTGACGCATTTGCCGCAACCGATGCACGAAACCTTGCAGACCTTGGCCGAATAAACGCCTTTCTGCTTGTTCATGCAGCCCACATACACGCGGCCGTCTTCGTCGCGGCGTTTGCGGATTTCGATGATGCCACGCGGGCAAGCCTTGGCACAGGCTCCGCAAGCCGTACATTTTTCAGGATCGGCTTCGGGAAGCCCCGTCTGGGGATTGATATGCAGGGCATCGAACGCGCACACGGCGGTGCAGTCGCCGAATCCGAGGCAACCGAACGGGCATCCTCCTTCGGCAGGCATCACACCGGCGGCATAACTGCAACTCTGCAAGCCTTCGTAATGGGCCTTGGCTTCGGTATTTACCTTGCCGCCCTTGCAGCGCACTACGGCAATCATGGGGTCTTTCTTTTCGGGAACGCGACCCAGGATTTCGGCAATACGCGCCACGTTCTCTTCGTTGCAGACAGGACATCCCGTATAGGCGGGGTCTTTTACGATTTGCACCGCCATGTCGCGGCAACCGGCTTTTCCGCACGCGCCGCAGTTGGCTCCGGGCAGGGCGTCTGCCACCAAGTCAATCCGAGGATCTTCTTCTACCTTGAATTTTTGCGCCACGAAATACAGGATCAGTGCCAGCACTAAGCCCAACGCGGCCAAAAGCCAAATGGAATTGATGATTGTTTCGTTCACGATGAAAAGATTTATAAGGTTTGAGTAATTGTTTGCGGATTCTTGCCCGAAAGCGCATATTCAAGCACTTGGGGAAAATATCGTTGTTCGAGGCCGTGGATCTTCTGCGCCACGTCTTGCGCGGTA
>CAMWTX010000087.1 GCA_947177315.1 uncultured Bacteroidales bacterium
CGAAAATGGGACAAGTGGAACGGTCGGTATAATCCACCATCGACGACATCTTTTCGGCAACCACCAACACCACTTTCTTGTAGCGGCCCGATTCAACATAGTGCGCCGCCGTGGAAAGCGCAAAGACAAAGCCCGAACATCCCGAGTTGATATCGAACGCAAAGGCATTCTTGGCACCCATCTTGTCGGCGATCAGACAAGCCGTGGCGGGAAAACGCATATCGGGCGTAACGGTGGCGCAAAGCACCAGGTCTATTTCTTCAGGACGAACGCCTGTCTTACGCAACAGTTCGTTGACAGCGGCCGTTCCCATATCCGAAGTGGCCTTGCCTTCTTCTTTCTGAATGCGGCGTTCCTTGATACCGATACGGGTCATAATCCACTCGTCGGAGGTATCCACCATCCGGCTCAATTCATCGTTGGTAAGCACATAATCGGGCAGGTAACATCCCACTCCCGTTATGATGGCATTTATCTTTTCCATAAATCCATTTTCTTTACGCGCCGCTACCGGCCTATGTAAGCGGCAAACAACCGACGGAGGGCATCGATCAAGCCTTGCTCACTCATCCTTTTGGATTGCAGTAGCATGTTCTTGATTGCCAACGGGCTGGAAATGCCATGCCCCAACACGACGGGCGCGTTCACGCCCAAAATGGGGCTTCCGCCGTAAATCTCGTAATTCAGCCTGTCGAAAAGAGGGTCTGAAATGCCCCGCTTTTGGATAAGCCTGTAAAATGTTTCGATTTCCTTCAACACGATATTGCCCACAAAACCGTCCGCCACAATAACATCGGCTCGGTCCTTGAACAATTCGCGCGGTTCCATGTTTCCCGTAAAGCGGATATGTTCGCAGGCTTTCAGCAAGGGGAAAACCGCCTGACATTGCAGGTTGCCCTTGCCGTCTTCGGTTCCCACGTTCAAAAGCCCTACCTTCGGCTCGGATACACCCAGCACATAACGCGAATAAAGGCTGCCGATAATGGCGAACTGAACCATTACCTCCGGCTTGGCATCGGGGGTTGTCCCGATATCGAGCAAAAGGCTGTAGGTTCCGTCCTCCTGCGGCATCATGGTGCAGGTGCACGGGCGCAAGACACCCGGAATGCACTTGACGCTCGTTACCGAACCGGCCAAGACCGCGCCCGAATTGCCGGCACTGGCAAAGGCATCCAACTGCCCTTGCGCCAACATCCTGAAACCCGTGGCGATGCCGGAAGCCGGCTTCTCGCCCAAAGCCTTGAGCGGCGTTTCTTCCATGGCGATGGTGTCGGGACAGTGCACGATTTCGAACCTGTCCTCGCCCACGCCTCTGCGGCGCAATTCTTCGCGAATCAGTGTTTCCGGTCCCAACAAGACAATAACATTCCCTGCCCCGATTTCATCCAAGGCGGAAACAGCACCATCTATGGTGGCGGCAGGGGCAAAATCCCCTCCCATTATATCCAGTCCGAATCTCATTACGGAAACTTAAGCGGCCCAATGCCGCCGAACACTACGCGTTGGTCTTGGTTTCCACAACCTGTTTGCCACGGTAGTAGCCACATTCGGGGCAAACATGATGATACAGAACGGGGGAACCGCAATTGCCGCAAGTGGCCAACTGAGGCATATCCAACTTGTCGTGGGTTCTTCTCTTTCTGGTTCTGGTCTTGGAGAACCTCCATTTAGGATTAGGCATGATTCAATTATTTAAAACGTTTATATTCTGTTTTTCAAGCTCTTCAACGCATCCCAGCGGGGATCGGTCTCCGCCTCCTGTGGCGCTGCAGGCTGCTCGTACAAATCAAGCATGGCCGGGTCGCAGGTAGGCTTGCCGTTTTCGTCTTCGGGACAGAAAACCTGCAAGGGACGGCTCAAGGCGATGGTTTCGTAAAAGTAGGACGCCAGATCGATAAAGGTATCTTTCTCGCTAACCCACCAAAGGTTTTCCTCGTCTTGCGCATCGGTATCCGATGCCGAAGCCGTCTTGACGATAATGGTTTCTTCCTGTTCCACCTTGAACCGCAACGGGTTCAGGCAACGGTCGCAATACGTGCCGGCCGTACCGTCAAAGCGGAAAGAAAGCAACATCATGCGTTCCTGCTTCTCCAACTCCAATCCGACTCGCACTTCCGGTTCACAAAAAGCCTCCGTTTCGGGAAACAGTTCCATGAATTCCGCTCCCAAAACGTATGCAAACGTATGCTTGCCCTCTTTCAATCCGGCAAATTCCAAACGGAATCCACCTCCCGGCTTCGACATATACAGGCCAAATTAAAGCCCGCAAAGGTAATATTTTTTTAGAAAAGTTTCCGATTTAATTCACCGGACACCTTTCTCCTACCGGATCAGCGTTACCGTGCCGTCTGCCGACAGGTTGCGCCCGTTCTGCTTGGCATGCGCCTTGCAGCGGTAAACATACACGCCCGCAGGACATTGGGCTCCTTTATGATTGCCGTCCCAGCCTTCGGTCATGCTGTGGCTTTCAAATACCTTTTCGCCGTTGCGGTTGTATATGTAGAGGCTATATACCACTTGATCGTCGATAGCCGTGGTGACAGGACCGAAAACGTCGTTGCTGCCGTCTCCGTTGGGAGTGAATGCCGAGGGGAAGTACAGATTGGAGCAAAAATCCTCGTGCACAAACACTTCGTTGTAGTCGGAACAGCCCATCAGTTCCACGTAGAGGCTGTAAAGGCCTTCCGTATTGACTAGATAGGTTTGTCCCGAAGTGCCGTCCTGCCAACGGTAGGTTTCCATCGCCTCAGGACCTGCCAACAGAATCGAATCGCGCTGGCACATCACTGTATCGGAGGGGAAGCCGATGTTCGGCGAAGGACGCTCTTCCACCACGAACGATTTACTGTCTTCGCAGCCCTCATACGTCATCACCACCGAATACTGTCCGCCGGTATTGATTTCCACTACCGCACCTGTCGTACCCATAGGCGCCCAACGGAAAGAGGCACCGGGATATGCCTCATTGGAGGCATCGATGGCAAAGACATGGCCGGAACACATAAAGGTATCGTTTACCAAGGGCACCGGCAACGGGCGGACATCCACATACAGGCTTGCCTCGCCATAGCAGCCGTTGCGTTCCACCTTAAACATATACTTGCCGCCGTCTTCAAGTGCCGCGGAAGAAACGCCGTAACTGCCCAAAGCCGCCCCCTCGATACGTTCGCCGTCATGATACCATTCCATCAGGTCTTCGCCGCGGGCATCCGGCACATCAAGCCGCAGGGGCGTTCCCGCGCAATAGAAAACACCCTTTTCATCTTGTTGGGCGCCCACCGCCTGCAATTCGGGACGGGGCATGGAACGTACATGAATAAAAATGGAAGTATCGTCCACGCAAGCGCCTCTATACACGGTCAGTTTCAGATAGGCACTGTCCGCCATTTCCAACTCTCCCAACTCAAGTTTCGTTGTGGGGGAAGTTCCCATGTGCGGACGGTTGACGGAATACCATTCGTAGGTTGCCCCTTCGCCCTGGTTTTCCGCATCGGTAACGAAATCCGAACCTTCGCAATAGAAAGAATCCACCGGGAAGGCAGGATGAGAATGGGCGTCCACACGCACGCTCACCGTATCCTTGCTCACACAACGGTTCACTTGAATTTCCAGTTCATAATCGCCGGCATCCGACAAGGCCAACTTACCGCCCGTATAAACGGAAGTTCCAAGCTTATCCTGCAACACCTCTCCCTCGTTTTTCCAAATAAAACGGCTTTGACGGAGCCAATCCGCCGCCAAGCCTGTATTGACATCCAACTTGAGGTTATCGTCTTCGCAGAATTCCGTTTCGCTAAAATCAAACTCGGGAACAGGGTACATACGCAGATGGACATTCCTGCTTTCCTCGCATCCGTTCCTATTGAACTTGAAGATATAAACTCCCGTATCTTCCGGAAGATAGTTCGGAAGATAAATCCAAGCACAGGAACATATACTTCCCGTCGGATCTGTCAAGGAAAGAGCCACATCCGCTTCAGCTGCAGGTTCGATATAAATCGTTTCTCCCAAGCAGGCGATAGTGTCCGGTTGGACCACAGCCGCCGGCTTAAGCACAATCAATACGGAGTCTTTCGTCTGGCAATTTTTTTGAGATTCTTCCCCTACAAGATACAGCACATCGTCGGTTACGACATTGAATATATAAGCATTCGCAGAAGAAGCCGCCGCTCCCGCTTTGGAAGACCATGCATAGGTATCCGCACCCTGGGCCGTAAAGTGAATTTCTTCATTCTTCGTGGCGCAATACCTCTTGCCTGTAAAATCCGGCTTGCCCTGAATGCCTATCTTAATAGTAGGGGCATTGTAAGAATGCATGACGATTTCGCCCGAACCTGCGCAACCGTTCTTGCCGGCAACCTCGCACTTTACGGTAACATTATCGGCCGGCGGCACCGTCGGCAAGGTATAAAGCGATCCGTTCACATACCATTTCACATCCTTGGCCGAATCCACCTCCCCTACAGGGAAAGGCTTGGTTTGCAGAACCAAAGGTTCGGGACGACAGGCGGAATTATCGAGGACGGTAACTTCGGGAACCGGCTTGACGGTTACCCAAAAAACAGTTCTGTCGCAAGGAGGTACGGCACAACCCGTTCTTGTCTCGAACTGATACATGCAATCTTCTTTAGCCATCACATCCGACACCACCTCCTCTTTGGGGGCATTGAGGCATAATGTATCGGGATTCGAAAGTCCTCCGCCTTCCAGTTTTTTCCACTTTATCCATGTAATACGTCCGTTGGTAGCCGCTCTCAACGTTACCGGATCGCCCGGACAATAAGCGTCTTTATCTGCCCCCGCTATACCATATACAGGAGCGTCTCCTATAATGACAATAGTTCCGCTCAATGTATTCTTACACTGATAACGAGCCGAAGCGGTCGCACTACGGGTCGCAAATTTTTCCACAACCGGATAGTTGAAGTTTTGAGGTGTTACCGTCTTCACATCCACCACCGAAGAATCCACGTAATTCCATACACTGAAAGGTTCTCCTTCGCATGCATATACAGTATCCTGTGTAAAAATACGCAGGTTCTTCAAAAGCGATACCCGTATGGTGTCACGGCGCACAAAAACAGAATCTCCTATCTTGGTACGGAGCTCATACGGATAAAGCCCATCCCCTTTCGCCGATTCCACACGATAATGAAAACGTTTTATTTTTTTTGTCTTGACGGCCCCTTTTTCATCCGTATATTGATAGTCGGCCCAATCTTCAAGGCCAGTGCCACCACCAACCGCTTGAACGGCGGGATCACTCCAAGTTATCTGCTCAAGCGTTTCATATCCGAAATTCCGGCTGTACACATAAAAATCCACCGTTTCCCCTTCGCAAACGCTATCCGGAGACGCAACCTTTTCCAGATTGCATAACTTCGTCATCTTGATGGTGCTGTCCGTTGCATCCTCCCCGAAACCTCTATCACCCTTGAGCGTCATGGGAAACGACATCTTAGGAATCATATAGACCGAATCGCCTTCGTTATACGTTACCGCTATGCGGTAATTCATATTCCCGAAAAGAATACGCCTGAAAGAGTATTCTCGGTTTTTCTGTGAATAGCCGCCTTCTTTTTCATGTATCTGTACAACGGATGTTGAAAACAGATCCACTTTTATCTTTGATTCCTGCGTGGTCGGATTTTCGAACCATATTCTACCTATCATTTGCGCCCCGGGGCACATCGGACAACCCGTATTCGTAATCGTTACAGCGTCAGGCATCTTGGGCGGGCACGCCTCCACTTTCAGAAGAAACTTTTTCGTCATGGAAAGAGTTTCGGAAGAGCCCTGCATATGATAGTAAATCGTAGCGGTGATACTGTCTTCTTTGGAAGAAACACTTGGCGCTCCGGCATAATACGGTTCAAAAGTAAACTGTTGGGGATTTTGTTTAAGAACAAACATGGAATGAGGCTCTATTTCCGTATAGTCGGCCACCGCATCGCCCCCATTCACCAATTTAAAGGTGCGGATTTCACCGATACATTTGCCCGTTTGTTCCATCTTAAACTCCGTGTTGCAATCGTTCCGTTGTTTAAGACGTACTATTTCTTCCCGCGTCAATGTAAATTGGCAGTTTCCGTCGTTTACATCGAAAGTTACCTTAAGGCGGATTTCCGCATACTTCGCCAATAAAGTTGTCGTTATGGCATTCACGCTTTCGAAAGTCCAAAGATGATTCTGCTTTGATTTTTCAGCAAACAAACTCGCAAAACCGCCGGACGGATTGACCAGAGTTACATTTCTTATCGCAATATAATCTTTTGGACCGCTAATTTCCAATGTACCTTTTTGATCCGGGCAATATTCGTATTTAAACGTAAGATAAGAGGTGTCGATCACCACGTTTACCTTTTGTTCCAAAGTTCCGGTTATCGACGGATTTGCCTTGCTGTACGGGCAAGCGATAGAGTAAGTGGCGTTTGCCGTTAACGAAGGCTGGGCATCCGTTTTCGAATAATTTTCCCAAAGGACATTCCACCTGTATAGTTCACGTGTTTTATCCTGCTCATAAGGGAAAGGCGTTTTTTCTTTAATATCGATCTTCGGATGGGCAGGATTCGCCACTAAGGTAGGTTTAGGTTGCACGATACACAAATCTTTGCGCGGATTGCGCAACTGCACTTCTCCATCCCGACAAGGCTTAACACTCACATCCTTCTGCATGCTCGGCTTGCAATCCAAACCTCCGGAGATTTTCAAGGTAAAATTCTCTGC
>CAMWTX010000088.1 GCA_947177315.1 uncultured Bacteroidales bacterium
GTCGGCAAAGATATGGGGATGGCGGCGGATAAGTTTCTCGCAGATGCCGTTGCATACATCGGTAAAGTCGAACCGGCCTTCTTCCTTGCCCAACTGGGCGTAGAAAGCGATATGCAGCAGCACGTCGCCCAACTCTTTCTGTATTTCGGGGTAATCCTTTTCCGTAACGGCATCCGAAAGTTCAAAAACCTCCTCCACCGTAAGGGTACGCAGGCTCTCGAAAGTCTGCTTCCTGTCCCAGGGGCATTCCTTGCGCAACAGTTCCAATATGCGTATCAAACGGGCAATGCCCTCCTGCGGATTCTGCGCCGCATCTTTGTTGGGTAAAAGATTTTCCAAACTCATCGGCCGGATTCTCCTTTCTTTTTGCTTAAACTCAACTTCGATTCATCGCCGCGCAACAGCCGGCCGATATTCTTGCGGTGGGTGATGACAATGAACAGCCCGATAAAAATGGAAAAGAACCGCAAGGCCGGTTCGTTCTGCTTAAAAACGAATATCTCCAGAAACGGAAAGGCCACCGCCGCCAGGATAGACGACAGCGACACATAACGGGTCAGCAGGAACACAAAAGCGAATATCAGAACCGCCGCCACAAAAGCCTCCGGATAAATGGCAAGCACCACCCCCATGAGCGTGGCCACACCCTTACCCCCCTTGAAGCCGGTGTATATCGGGAACACATGCCCCAGAACCGCCGCCACAGCCAAAGCTACATCGAAATAGACCTTCCAGTCGAGCGTGGATTCGGTCAGGAACAAAAAATCGAGCTTTACGGCAAGCCAGCCCTTAAGCGCGTCGATTATCAGCACCACAATGCCCGGAGCAAGCCCCAGCGTACGTATCGTATTGGTCGTTCCCGCGTTATGGCTTCCGAACTGGCGCACGTCCTTATGGTAGAATATCCTGCCGATCCATACCGAAGACGAGATGCTGCCCAACAGATAGGCCACCGCCACGCCCAAAGCCAACAGATATATATCACTATTCATCGTCATAATCATCATATTCTTCCCGCATGTGGAAAGAGCCCACAAAGGTATTTTTTTGGGAGATTTTAGACAAATAGAATTCGTAGCCGTTTTTCTTGCGCGCCCCGGTCTTGAGCTGGGTAATGTAGTTGTTCAGCGCCTCGCTCGAAGAAATCAGCTGCATATAGTGGTTGCTGTGCCTGAAATACACCCATGCGTTGGAAGCCGCCTCTATGTATATCTCCACCACATCGCCCTCGCGTTTGGTGCGGCGCATGCTGATGTAGGTGTTTATCTTCTTGTTGACCGCATGGCCGCCCACCGCCAGCAATTCCGCCTTGCCGCTGCCCATATAGGCATTGTTCAGAGGCCGCCAGTCAAACGATATTTCCGAAAAAGCCAAGGCCTTGCTTAAAGGTTCGGGAATCCGCGTCATATAGCCGGTAAGCCGTATTTCGTTGCGAACCCTTTCCAATTCGCGGCGTTCGGATTTGGTTTCCAGATAGCGCATCAGGTTGGCGCGGCGCGAAGGTTCGGCACTTTCCAACTGCGGCTGCATATTGAATATGGCGGCTATCTGCTTGCAGACTTCGGGCGTGAGGTAAAAATCGAACAGCGCCAAGGCCCGCACCGACACTTTGCCGTCTTGCGCACTGGTCATCATGTCGCCAAAGAAAGTAGGGCGGAACTCATAGGTGTTCAGCTGCAGGTTGATATCGCCCGTAGCGCGCGCAAAACAGGAGTTCACGCTTACCGAAACGGCCTCGTGTCCGGTGCTGTCGAACACACGGTAACTCCGGTCTTTTTTAGAGAAATTGAGCCAGCCCTCCGCACTGATATTAGACAGTTGCGTGGAGAGTTTGCGGCGCATGAACAGAAATTCGGGCGTTCCGCTCCGGGGGCGCGGCTTGGAATAAAAACCGCATCCCAACAGCTGCCCTATCGTGGAACGGGTCTGCGCCCTTACCGGAATCAGCACCGAATCGGAATTGATCATGCCCTCGAACTGTATGCCGTCCGCCAAGAACGGATTGCCAGCCTTAAGCTGCGCGGCTTCCTTGCCCGGCTGCGGCTCATCGCTGTCTTTCTTGCGCCCCCGCTTGGCGTGGGCATCCTGTTTCTTATCGTCGGCAGGGCTTTCATCCTCCTCCACATCGGCAAAAAGATCTTCTTCCTCCACGTCTTTTTTCCTGTCGGAAGCCCTTACTTTCTTTTCGTCCGAAACATATTCAAAATCATCATAATCCGAATTTTCAGGCTCGGCATCCTCCTCCTGTTCCGGTTCCTGGTAACGGTAATTGTCCTGAGTCTTGGGCGCATGGCTGAAATCGCAGGCATACACCATACGCGCGCTGCCTGCAAAATAGGGATAGGTCTGCCGGGCGTTAAGCGTTATCTTGCCGATAAACTGAAACGCCTCGTTCAACAACAAGGCTCCCGAATCAGCGTTGATGCGCGCCGAAGCCTGCGAATACCCCTCGCGCATGGGGCGGATGCCGGCAAAATACACCGGCTGCACCTCGATATCGGGCGCCACATACTCGAACACACCCGAAACACGGTACTGCTTGGCCGACAATATATTTCCCCTTACATCGCGGAACGAATGCGGACGGGCGTGGTCTCCGAAATACAGCCGCGCATTGCTCAAAGCCTTCAACTGTCCGCCTTTTTCCACCGTTACCGAACCTTTATCGGGAGCAAACAGGGCATCCGCCACCAAAACGCGCCGCACCCCCATAAACTTCAGCACCGTGTCGGCATACGAAAGATGCGATGCCGTCGCATTGAAATGCAGTCCCTCCTGCGCCCGCCGCGTGGAAACGAAATCCTCGCCCGGCAGAACGGCGGTGAACAGATCGCCCGGCCTGATGGTATCCAAGGCCAAGGCCTGTTCCGGACTTATCGCCGCCCCATGGGTCATATTGACCGTTTTCTGACGCATGTTCCACACCATGCCCGACGCCTTGCCCTCATACTGGTTCAGCCCGAATTCAAGCGGAGAGGAACCGTCTATGGAACGGAAAGAGCCCAGTTGCTTTTCCAAATCCACCTGCAAGGCGTAACCGTCGGTTTTCAGGAAATATTCGGTGGGGGATGCCAGCAGACGGAAATCGCCCGAATCGGAAGAGAAACTGCGCGAACGCACCTCAAAATGCGGGGAGGCCAGACGGGCTTCGCCTTTCTTGAAGAACGCCCCCTCGGCACGGGATGCCGAAGCCGAGAACGCATATTTTCCGGCCAAGACCCAATCGCCGCCGAAGCAGTCCAGCAACGAATCCTTGACCGAAGAAACCTCATACAGGGAAGTGTTCTTGATAAACGCGCAGTTCACACCGCCGCCCCTGATTTCGGGATACGACATCGAACCCGATGTATTTTCCTGCAAGCGGAAAACTTTCGCCTTCATCCGCATCCGGGAGGGCAGAAAAACAAGCCGCGAGGATTCGGCATGGGAGGCCAGAAAATCGAAATTCCCCGCACCCTGCAGGCCGCCCCTATCCAACGACACCTTGCCCGTAAAGACCGCCTTGCCGTGATAGGCCGGCCAACCCTCGGCGGGCGTGGGCGTGGCGAAACCCAGCGAGAAGTCGGGGCGTATCACCAAGGCTTCCCGGATATCGGGAAAGATGCCGGCCGAAACCAAGGTACCCTTGAACTTGATGCTGTCCACCTCTATCGTGTGAAGCCTCTCCATGCGGAAAGGATCCACCTTGAAGTAGAACGAATCGGGTTTGTAGGCACCTTGCTGAATATCGGCATCATCGTAATAGACATAGGCCGGCTGGTTGCTCTCGAATATGGGGTATTCGGGAAAATCTTTCTTGCCGCCCTTGTTGGCCGGATTGTCGATATAGACCGTGCCCGAAAGCGAGCGGATCAGCGAGGAAACGGGATGCCGCTTTTCTTCGCCGTCTTCGATGCGCACCACTTCCAGCCCGAGCCGTTTCACATCGGCAATGTCTATCTTATAGTCATCGTAGTAAAAACGCGCGCCCCGCACCTGAAAATTAAAGGTTCCCGCATGGAGAAAACCGTTGAAATGGAAATCGCGGTTCTTGAAAATCTCCACCACCGAATCCATCGGCTGCAGATATACGTTCTGCTTGGTGCTCATGTGCACGTAGCTTACGCCCGTCATGCGAATATCGAGGCTGTCGGTGCGCAGAACGGCTTTCACGATGCCGTTTTCGGAGGTGGTGAACTCTATCTCGTCAAAATCGGCCTTGCCCGCCGAAACATCCAGATTGTGGAAAAGACGGGGCAACAGGGTCACCAGCTCCTGCCCCGGGTCGTAGCTCACAAAGCCGAACGCTATCGGGTTGCGGAGCAAAGCCAGCGCCTGGGTGGGAGAAAGCCCCAGACCTTCCGCCACCTCATATAGATACAATTCCGTGTTGCGGCCTTTGCGCGAAAGCGAATAGAGGCTGTAGAGCGGATTCTTATCGGTGCCCAGCAGCAGTTTTCCCAATTCCTCGCGCGAGTAGAGCTGCAGCGACTTAAAGCTGACCACCCCCACCCTGCCGGGCATATTGAGCAAGCCGATTTCTATTTTCTTTTGGTCGATATACCAGCGCATCTGCTCAAAGTCCATGCGCAACTGGTGGTAGGTGTCGATAAACGGAATATCCAGGCCGTATTTTTCCATAGGCCCCACCTGGAACACGCGGCTGCCGGCATCGAACCGCACGGAAACCGCCGGATTGTAAAGCGAATCGTTTTCCAGATAGAACACAAAATGCGACTCGGGTCCCGAAAGCCGCCCCGGTTCACAGATAAAGCGGTTGGCGGTAATCCTGCAACGCAGAACGCCGTCTTCATAAACATACAGCACCGCCTGGCGTTTTCCTGAACCGAAATGAGTCTTGGAACCCTGCTGCACGAAAGGCCCCACGATATCCATACCGGGAAAGATTCCCTTGATCGACAAGACCGAACTTTCGGAAACGAACTGCGGGTAATTGCTTTGGCGACCCTGCCCCAAAGACACCAGACGTTCCGAAAAACGGCCGCGCAGAGGCATGGGAAACAGATATTTGTTGATCAGCTCGGCTTCTTCAGCCTCGTAGCCGCCTTGCTTGAGGTTCACCGAATAAGACAGCACCCGGGTGCGGCAACTGTCGGGGCTGAATCCGGTACGGGTCCAATACACATCGCCTTTCTTGCCCTCGAAACGGTCGCTCATCGGATAATAGTAGCCCGATGTGCCGTAGATAAACGTACTGTCTTGATAGGCGCGGCAACTGAGGTCGGTGTTGGGAAAATAAAAAGCCGCCTCGGGATTGCGCTGAAATGTAAAGTCGGTGTTCGACACCTTCCAATGGGCGGCATTGCTCTGATAGAGCCGGTTATGGGAAAGCAAGGCTTCGGTCTTATCCACCAGGGTCTTGAAATGGCGGGCGCGGCTTTTCTTGAGCATCTGCCGCAGGGTCTCCATCCATTCGGCCTGGGCCGCAGGATGCTCGGTGTGCATCTGCCGCTGAACACGCAAGAACGCCAGCAAATCGGGATAGGCCGCCAAACGCGCCGTATAAGAAAGCTGGGCGATGGATGCCACTTCTTCCTGCCATTGCAGGGGAAGCGTGGCAAAGAACCCCAGATATTCGTTGGCGGCAAAGCTGATGGCCTGCTTCGTTTCGCGGTCTATATTGGGGTCGGCAATCAGATAGGCCGGGAGGTTGGCGCGGAAACTTTCCACATCCTTGCCCAAAGGATTGTTGCGCTGAGCCTGAACCGGCAACACGGCGCAGACCAGGAACAGCAGAATACAGTTTATGCGGAAGAATAAGGGTTTCATGGTACAAATTTACCGATTTATTCTTTCCACATCTATAGCCGGGAAACCTCCTCCTGCAACCGTGATAAGAAGCGGGCCGCATGCGCGCCGTCCATTTGCGTATGGTGGAATTGAAAAGACACCGTGAGCAAGGTTTTCAGCAAGCGGCGGCGATATTTTCCCCAAATCAGAAACGGATTGTTGAAGATACCGCTGTACATGCCCACCGCCCCGTCTATCTCGTATCGGGCCAGGGCGGAGGTGCCGATCACCATGCTTTCCGTCAGATCGTGGTTGGCGCAACAGGCCGCCACCTCTTGGGTCAATCGCAGGTAATCTTGGTTAAAGGCATCCAAATTTTCGGAAAACGGAATATCGCAGGAACTCACTTCCCCTTCTTTATTGAGCACTATCGTATTGACGGCGATATGGTCGTACTGCATCAGTTGATCGCCCACCGGCAACAGATAAAACTCCTTGATGCCGCTGGCCGCCTTGCCGATGCAATAGCACATCAGCATATTGAATTTCAGTTTCTTTTTTCGGCAGACCCACCGCAAATGCGAAACATCCAAGGTTCGGAACAGCGTAACCATCGGCATCGGCGCCTTCATCCACATCTCAAAAGCATAAGCGCGCGAAGTTTCCTTTGTCTCAACAACTTTCATCATATTTCTATAAATTTCTCCAAATATAATGGAAAAACTAAAAACCCAAATTTTTAATAACTTTACACTCCTATTTCCCGACTATGGCAGGGAAACAAACAGAAAAAACGACATTCCAGGATACGCTCTTCATGCGCGAAGCCTTGAAACAGGCGC
>CAMWTX010000089.1 GCA_947177315.1 uncultured Bacteroidales bacterium
GCTATATCGGAACAGACTACCAATATCAGTTCAGCAAGAATCAGAAAGACTGGAGCACGCCCGTCACGATTTCTTCGGCGGCGGTGAATCTGGAGGGATTGACGCCCACCACGGTCTATTACGTGCGTCTGCGCACGATGTGTTCTCAAACGGAGGTGAGTGCATGGTGCGCCCCACTCCGCTTCTCCACCAAGGCCGCCGACAATCCCGACGACCCGGATAATCCCGACAATCCGGACAATCCTGATAATCCTGATAATCCGGACAATCCTGATAATCCGGACAATCCTGATAATCCCGATAACCCGGATAACCCCGATAATCCCGATAACCCGGACAACCCCGATAATCCCGACAACCCCGACAACCCGGATAATCCGGATACGGGCAACGAAGATGCGCTTATGGCGGGTGTGAAGATATACCCCAACCCCTCGCACGGAGAATTTTATATAGAGTTGGTTGAAAGCACGTTGGTGGATATATACAACGCCGCCGGCCTGCGTGTCCTCACTGAAACGATGACCGCCGGCAAACACACGATGGGTTTGCGCGCCAGCGGCATCTACTTCGTGCGCCTCTCCACCTCCACCGCCACGGTCTGCCAACGGATTGTGGTATTGTAGCGCCGACCTGTTCCAAGAAAACGAGGGGCAACTCTTTTGAGTTGCCCCTCGTTTTTTAAGGCGACCGAGTTGTCTGTGAAGTACGTGACCGAACTGCCCGAGGGCTGCAACGAAGCAGATTGCCCCCCGAATCGTTTTTTTCCGTATATTTGTTAGTTTAAATAACCAGTTTATTGTGTTCAGATTAGACAAAAACAGCCTTTCCAACCTGGAAATGTCGCTGCAGAAAGAATTTATCTGCGTGTCGGAAAACGGGAGCTATGCCTCCACGACGGTTGCAGGCTGCAACTGCCGCAAATACCACGGATTGTTCGTTTGTCCGCAACCGGAATTGGGGCAGGACAATTTTGTGTTGCTCTCCTGTGTGGAAGAAACCTTGCAGCAACAGGGGCGGGCGTTCCATCTGGGGGTAAAGAAATATGCCGGGGATGTGTTCTCGCCCAAAGGGCACAAATACGTGGAGAGATTCGAATACAAGACGCATCCTGTCTGGACTTACCATATAGGCGGAGCGGTGCTGCGCAAGGAACTGCTGATGCACCCGACCAAGAACCGCCTTCTGTTCAAATATACGCTGGAAGAGGCGCATACGGAAACCTTTATGGAGCTGCGCCCCTTTATGGCGTTCCGCAACGCGCATGAACTCACTTTTGCCAACGATGCCGCCTGTACCCAGGCGCAGCACGTGCCCGGCGGCATCAAATGCAGGCTTTACGACGGTTTTTCGGATCTATACCTGCAATTCTCCGGAGAATACGGTTTTTCGGCATCCCCCGATTGGTACCGGAATGTAAAATACAGCGAAGAAGAGCAAAGAGGCTATTCCTGCCACGAAGATCTGTTTACGCCGGGGCTTTTTCGCCTGCGGCTGGAAGTGCAGAAACCGGTATATGTAAGTGTGGGCACCTCTCCCCTGCCCGACATGGCCAAAGCCGCCGCATTGTTTGAAGATGCGGTAAAAAGGCTGGTGATGCACGAAGGCATGGATAGCAGCCTGAAGGCCGCCGCCCGCAGTTTCTTAGTTAAGAAAGAAGACCGGCAGCAGATTACGGCAGGCTATCCGTGGTTCGGCTCCTGGGGGCGCGACACTTTCATCGCCTTGCCGGGGCTTACGCTCTGCACCGGCCAATCCAAAACGGCGGCGGAAGTGCTCCGCAGCATGGTGAAAGACCTCTCCGGAGGGCTGTTCCCCAATATCGGCTATGGCGGAGAAGCCGCCTACAACTCGGTGGATGCGCCGCTGTGGTTCGTTTGGGCGGTGCAGCAATATGCCACGCACACGCGCCGCACGCTTCAGACCTGGACCGAGTTCGGCGATGCAGTAAAGCAGGTAATCGACAGCTACGCCAAGGGTTGCGGTTTCGGCATCGGCATGACGCCCGAGGGTTTGATTTACGCCGGGAAACCGGGTTGCGCCCTTACTTGGATGGATGCCGTGGTGGACGGGCATCCCGTTACGCCGCGTTCCGGCATGCCGGTGGAAATAAATGCTTTGTGGTACAACGCGGTGATGTTTGCCTTAGACTGCGAAAAGAAATGTTCTTCTTCCAAACGCCCGGCTTTCGTTACCCGTTGGAAGCCCGTAATGGATAAGTTTCCCGAAACCTTCAAGGCGCGTTTTTGGAGCAAGGAAAAAGGCTATCTGGCCGACTGCATCGACCACGACACCCCCGACTGGAGCATACGGCCCAACCAGATTTTGGCCGTATCGCTGCCCTACTCGCCCGTAAGCGAAAAAGTGGGGCAACTGGTGGTGGAAAAGGTAAAATCATGCCTGCTCACGCCGCGCGGCCTGCGCACGCTCGCACCTTCCGACCCTCGCTATAAAGCCGTCTATCAGGGTTCACAGGAAGAACGCGACCGCGCTTACCATCAGGGAACGGCCTGGGTGTGGCTTATCGGGCATTTCGCACAGGCTTACCTGCGGGTTTACGGCAAAGACGGCAAAGCGTTCGTCGAAAAGATTTACCGCGATTTCGAACCTGCCCTGTGGGAAGCCGGCATCGGTTCCATCTCCGAAATCTATGATGCCGATCCTCCCTACGCGCCCAAAGGGGCTTTCAGCCAGGCCTGGAGCGTGGCGGAACTGCTTCGGATTCACAAAATGTTAGAAACCAAATAGCACGGCTATGAAAGTATTGATGTTCGGTTGGGAATTTCCGCCCCATATCAGCGGCGGTCTGGGCACGGCGTGCTACGGTATGTGCAAGGGTTTGCTCGCGCAAGGGGTGGAAGTGGTCTTTGTGGCCCCCAAGATGCACGGCGACGAAGACGCTTCGGTGGCGCGGCTGGTAAACGCCTCGGAAGTGGAGATAAACTTGTGCAACCCCATCTACCGCGAACTGTTTCACAACCTTACCTATATCGAGGTAGGCGCGGCCCTGGTTCCCTATTCGGGCTTCGGACAATATCTCGACCTGGAGAAGGTAAAGGAGGGCAAGTCGGTGTTCGACGCAGCGGCTTACACACATCAGAAATTCAACTTTTCGGGCGAATACCGCGCCAACCTGATGGAAGAAGTAGATCGTTACGCGATGGTGGCGGTCAAGGTGGCCCAACAGCATACATTCGATGTGATCCATGCCCACGACTGGCTTACCTACCGCGCCGGCATCGCCGCCAAGAAAGCCACGGGCAAACCTTTGGTGATACATGTGCACGCCACCGAGTTCGACCGCAGCGGCAAGAACGTGAACAGCGTGGTTTTCGGCATCGAACGCGAAGGGATGCTGGCCGCCGACCACATCATTACGGTGAGCAACTACACGCGCGACATTGTGATTAACCGTTACGGCATCGACCCCGGAAAGATTACCACGGTATATAACGCCGTGGAACCCAAAGACAGCGAACCGGAGGTGCAGACCGGCGCGCAGAAAGCCGCCAAAAAGAAACTGATAGCCGTCAACAAGCGCGACCGGCAGCCCGAACAGGCAGAACAACCCGAAAAACCCAAACGCAAGATCGTTACTTTTTTGGGGCGTGTAACCTATCAGAAAGGCCCGGAATATTTTGTGGAAGCGGCGCGGCTGGTAATGGAGAAAGACCCCGATGTGGAGTTTGTGATGGCGGGGTCGGGCGATATGCTGCACGCCATCGTGCGCCGGGTGGCCGCGCTCGGACTGGGCAACCGCTTTCATTTTACGGGATTCCTGCGCGGGGCGGACGTTGACCGCATGTACGGCATGAGCAGCGTTTACGTGATGCCCTCTGTTTCCGAACCTTTCGGCATCTCGCCGCTGGAAGCCATGCGTTCCAACGTGCCGGTGGTGATTTCAAAGCAGTCGGGCGTGGCCGAAATACTGAACCATGCCCTGAAAGTGGATTTCTGGGATGTGGATGCCATGGCGGATGCCATTTACGCACTGCTGCACTACCCTGCCCTTTCGCAGATATTCGCCCAGATGGGGGGCGAGGACGCCAAGGCGCTCAAATGGAGCTCGGCCGCCGAAAAGATAAAGTGGGTTTACCAAAGGGTCTGCCCTTTCTAACCGAAAACAAAGGATACCATGAATCATACATTCAGCCTTATTTTTAAAGTCCACCAATTGTTTTACCTGCGCCCGTACCGTTTTTTCGATATCGGGCAACGGCACAACTATTACGATGACTACCGCAACAAATATATCCTCAAACGTTTTTCGGAAAGGTCGTATTACAAGGCCAACCGCCTCATGCACGAGCTGTGCGACCGCTACGGCGACAAGTTCAGGATTTCTTTCGTATTCAGCGGCACGGCGGTGGATCAGATGCAGTGGTACGCGCCCGAATTGCTGGAGGATTTCAAGCAGTTGCTCACCCGTGCGAATGTGGAGATTCTATCCGGCGACGACAGTTGCAGCGCCTTGGCGGTATTGGACAAGAACCTTTGGAAAGCCCAGGTGGAACGCCACCGCCAGCGTATGAAGGAGGTGTTCGGCAAATGCAGCGACGTATTGGCGGGCACGGAACTGCTCTACGATGATCCTATCGGCAAAATCGCCGCCGAAATGGGCTACAAGGGCATCCTTGCCGAAGGCGCCAAGACCGTTTTGGGTTGGAAAAGCCCGCACATGCTCTACAAGCATCCCGAATGCGACCTGAACCTTATCCTGCGCGACGGGGAACTGAGCGAGAACATCAGCGTGCGTTTTGCCGACCATCCCCTTACGGCATCGCAGTTTGCCCACGATGCCGCCCAAGACAGGGATTCCCTGCCGGAGGGAAGCCATGTTAATTTCTATTGCAACTACGCCACCTTGGGCGAATACCAAGAGGAAGAAAAGGGCATCTTTGAATTCTTCCGGCATCTGCCGCAGGAAATCATCAACCGGGGTTTCTCCTTTGTTTCCTTGTCTGACCTCTGCCAATTGCAGACCGAAAAACCGGCTTTGCACGTGCCGTTCACCACTTCGGCCATGGATGAGGAAAAAGACCTTACCGCCCTTTACGCCAACGAACTGCAACGCGACGTGATCGCCAACTGGAAAAAGGTATGCCCCTCGATGCGTTCCTGCCCCGTGGAAGAACTGCAGAAGGATTTCCGCTTCCTCACCAGCGTGGAACACCTGGCGTTCATGTCCACCAAATACTTTACCGAAAAGCCGTCGATCCGGTATCTGAATCCTTACGATTCGCCTTACGACGCCTATATCGACTACATGAACATCTGGTCTGACTTCACGCAGCGTTTACAAGGACTTTAACAGATTCATCCATGCAACAGAACCGTTTTCTCTTTAAGAAATACATGGCCCAGGCTTCGGATTTCGAGCCGTTTTCGCTCGATATCGAACGCGGCGAAGGCATCTACCTTTGGGACAAGGCGGGCAAGAAATACTTCGACTTTATTTCGGGCATCTGCGTTAACAACGTGGGGCACCGCAATCCGGTGGTACTCGCGGCTATCGAGCATCAGATGCAGAAATACCTGCACGTAATGGTCTATGGCGAGTTCATCCAGCAACCGCAATTGGATCTGGCGCAGGAACTCTGCCAAAATCTGCCGGAGGGCCTGCAAAAGATTTTTCTGCTCAACTCGGGCTCGGAAGCCATCGAGGGGGCGATGAAACTGGCGCGGCTGAAAAACCACCGCGGCCAAATCGTGTCTTTTGCCGATTCATACCACGGCAGCACAATGGGCGCGATGAGCGTGCTGGGCAATCCGCCTATCCGCCACCGCTTTGACCCGCTGCTGCCCGACCATCTGCTGTTGGAATTCAACCATGTGGAGCAACTGGAACATATTACCGACAAAACCTGTTGCGTAGTGGCGGAGGTAATCCAGTCGGGAGGCGGCATGCGCGAGGCCACGCCCGAATTCATGCAGGCTTTGCGCTCCCGTTGCGACCAAACGGGCGCGCTCTTGATTTTCGACGAGATACAGAGCGGATTCGGACGCACGGGCAAACTGTTTGCCTTTGAACATTACGGCGTAGTGCCCGACATCCTGTGCATCGCCAAGGGAATGGGCGGCGGCATGCCTATCGGCGCTTTCGTGGCCAGCCCCGAACTGATGGCCTTGCTCGACAATGAACATCCGCTCATGGGGCATGCCTCCACCTTTGGCGGGCATCCGCTCAGCTGCGCGGCTTCGCTGGCGGCCTTGAAACTGGTGCTGAGCCCTCAGGTGATGCCGAAAGTGGAAGAAAAGGGGCAACGGATACGGCATCATCTGTCGCAATTGCCTCAAGTGCGCTCCGTTTCGGGAAAAGGCTTATTTTTGGCGGCTCATTTCGAAAACGAATCCATCACCGCCAAGGTGCAGGAACGCTGCATGGCAAACGGTTTCATTACGTTTTGGCTGTTGTTCAACCATAACGC